>JASLZO010000345.1 GCA_030754805.1 Dehalococcoidia bacterium | reverse complement strand
ATCTTCAGGTTCAGCCAGCGGGCGGCGAGGCCAATGTACATTGGGTTGTCGTGGACGCACTGGCGGGTATGCATCCGTACGCTACCGCCCGCGTGCCAAGCGTAATAGACTGGCATGAACGGCGATTCGGCGACGATCGACGCATCAGGAGGAAACGAGACCACGTTCCTTCAGCTTGGCCGACATGTAAGCATCGAGCCCGCCCGCCATTAATATCTCATACGGCGGCGTGCCTTCCTCCCAGGCCTCCGCCCGGAATACACCGTCGGTGTCGAGGTTCCTTACCTCGCCAGTCACGATGTTTACCTCGAGGCTCTGACCTTCCTTGACGAAATCGGAAATGCCCGGTGCCACCAACGTCGGTAACCCGGTGTTCACCGCATTCCGTAGATGGATGCGCGACACGGACTCGGCCAACACGACCGCGAGGCCGAGTTCCTTCAGCGACATCGATCCGTTGCGGCTCGATCCGCATCCGAAATTGATCCCGGCAACCAGGATATCGCCCGGTTGCACCTCGTTCTCCGCCCAACCGGGACGGTTGGCCTCCATGCAAAACTTGGCCGCTTCGCGCGGCGACAAATCCGGGTTCGCGAGTACTCGCGAGCCCGGCATCATCAAATCCGTGCTGATGCGGTCTCCGAATTTCCACACGCGGCCGGTACGTATTGTTTCCATGACGTCGTTCCTCACTTCCGCGCTACAGGTACTCACGGGGGTCTGTGATCTCGCCGGCAATCGCGGAGGCCGCGACGGTGGCGGGGCTTGCCAGCCACACGTCGGCAAGCGGGCTGCCCATACGGCCCGGGAAGTTGCGGTTGCTGCTCGATATGCAGGTCTCGCCCTCGCCGAGCACGCCGAGATGCCCGCCGTAGCAAGGCCCGCAGGTCGAGTGTTCGACGAGCGCGCCGGCCTTGGCCAGGGTCTCGAGGTGACCCGCCTTGAGCGCCTCCCCGAACACCTCCTGCGAGGACGGGCTGACCAGCATGCGGACGTCTGGATGGACCTGTTTGCCGTCCAGAATTCGTGCCGCCACTTCAAGATCCTCCAGGCGGGCATTGGTGCATGAGCCGAGGAACGCCTGATCGACCTTGACCCGCTCGGGCTGAACGCTCTCAACGGGAACGCCGTTTCCGGGATCGCCGGGCCGGGCCACCATCGGCGTCAGATCGCTCAGATCGAACTCGTACTCGGTCTCGTAGGTTGCATCCGGGTCGGCTGTGACGTGGTCGTAGGCGCGGTCAACCCGCCCAGCGAGGAATTCGTCAACTTTCTCGTCCGCCTCGAATATCGAGAACTTCGCGCCGACCTCGACACCCATGTTGGAGACGGTCCACCGTTGCGCGAGGCTCATCTGGCGCGCCACGGGACCGACATATTCGACGGATTTGTAGAGGCCGTAGTCAGTGCCGAGTTCGCTCGCAAGCTTCAGGATGACGTCCTTGCCGACGCACCAGGCCGGGAGCGTTCCGTTGAGAACCACCCGCACCGATTCGGGAACCCGGAACCAAAGCTCGCCAAAGGCGAGAATATGCACCGCGTCGAGATTGGCATTGGTGACGCAGGCATTGAACACACCACCCGAGGTAGAATGAGAATCGCCCTGGGCGATGAGATCGCCCGGTGCATACATGCCGTGCTCGGCGAACACTTGGTGCAAAATGCCGCCGCGGCCGTACT
>JASLZO010000344.1 GCA_030754805.1 Dehalococcoidia bacterium | reverse complement strand
CGCCCTCCCGCTTCCGGAGCGGGATGTCTCGCCGCATCTTTCGCGGCAACTCGACTTGGCGGCTGTCAACGGCCCGGAAATGTGCGTCGTCTCGGGACCAGGAGCCGAAATCGACCGCCTCGAGAAACGCCTCTCAGACGAGGGTGTACTCGGCAGACGACTGGCAACTTCCCACGCGTTCCATTCCCGCATGATGAAGCCCATGCTCGGCGAATTCGAAGAGGTGATGCGGAGCGTTTCGCTTTCTGCACCCCGGATACCGATCGTTTCCAACACAACGGGCAGGCTGCTGAGCAGCCAGCAGGCTACGGACCCCTCTTATTGGACCGAACACGCGAGCAAGCCTGTCCTTTTCGCCGCCGGCGTCGACCTCCTCCTCGGGCAAGGCTGCGAGATTTTCCTCGAGGTGGGGCCGTCCAACACGCTGACGAAGATTGTCGGGCGCCTGACAAACAATGCAACTGTCATTCCCTCTCTGCCGCATCCCCGAGAAAGATCGACCGACCAGGAGACCTTATCGCGAGCCGTCGGCCGAGCCTGGACTCAGGGCGTCGACTTGAGTTGGCAGGCCCTCGCCGAGAATGACGAAACAAGGCCCCTTGATCTCCCTCCATATCCGTTCGCTCACGACCGACACTGGGTCGACATGCCCGGACGGCAGTCTGCCATGCATGAGCCGCCACAGCACGCGGCCAGCGAGGTGGATCTGGACGACTGGTTTTACCAGCCTTCGTGGCACAGGGATGAAGAACGGCCCGGCGACACCGGGCGGCCGGTCCGCTGCCTGGTGTTTCACAACGACGAGGTACTGGAAGTCCGTTTGCGCGACGCGCTGGAACATATGGGAACCACGGTCTATACCGTCCGGCCCGGCGACCGTTGTGAACAATTTGAGGACGGGCGATTCACGATCCGGGCTGATGTCCAAGAAGACTACGCGACTCTAGTCGAGCAGCTCGACGACGCGCCCGATCTGGTGTTGCATCTGTGGACACTGCCAGGCGACTCCGTATCGGGTCAAGCTTTAGATCTGGGTTTTTACAGCCTCCTCTATCTCGCCCAGTCGCTTCCCAGGAAATTCGTCTCCCCCTGCCAGTGGCTTGTGTGCAGCCCCTCCTGCTACGCGGTCACGGGAATGGAGAACCTGGCGCCGGTGCACGCTACCTTGTCCGGCATCACGGCGGTTATACCACTCGAGTTCCCTGCCCTCGTGTGTCGTCACGTCGATCTGGATGCCTGCGACCCCGGGGTGGTCGCCGTGCAGATCCTGCGCGAGATGCGGACCAACGACTCGCCGAATTTGACGGCGTGGAGAAACGGGGAGCGGTGGATCCGCTCGTGGGCCCCTCTCGACCTTCCCCAGCCGGCGCGCACTACGGCTGTCAAAGCCGGAGAAACTTATCTGATTACCGGCGGCCTTGGTTCCATGGGACTGGCTTTTGCCGAGTACATGGGCGGACAGGCTCCCTGCCGGATCGTTCTCACAGGACGTTCTCAATTCCCGGAAAGGGAACAGTGGGAAGCACTCCTGCGGATGGCGGCGAACCGCGATCCGAACGGCGAAGACCTATCTCCCGATCCTGATAATCCTACTGTGGATTTTCCAGGAGCCAGCATTCTCGACCAGGTGGAGGGCTTCGAACGGGAGGCGGAGCCCGTGCGCGATCTGCAGAGCACCTGCCAAGCCATCCGAC
>JASLZO010000343.1 GCA_030754805.1 Dehalococcoidia bacterium | reverse complement strand
CTTCTCGCCTCGTTCGAGACCGCCCAGCCGCGCGGTGAGATGGCGGTTTTGGCCATGGCCCCTGCGGGGAAGGGTCACGTGCTCGTTGCGGGCCGCTATCTGCTCAACGCGACGGGGATTCCGCTCCGGATCTCGGGGGAGCCGCTGGTCCACCCGGAACGGCTGGAGGATACGGCGGCCTTCCTGGATGACCTGGCGGGGTACGTTGTGGGCGTGGCAGCGGGGACGATTCCCTTCGCGGCCGTGAACCCGATGGCCCAGCCTGTGAAGGGGCATGCGGAGTGGACTGATCTTGAGCTGGACGACAGCGTCGTCGCCGATGGCCTGCCCTCCAAGGTGCGCGTCGAGACGTTCTCGATCCGCGCCCGGGACATCGACGCCTACGACATTCAGCTGGCGAATCGGTACGAAGAGATTCCAGACGATCGGCTCTACGGATGGATCCGCAAGGATGGGGTTCGCGCGAGCTGGGGCAGCACGGTTCAATGGGGTGGGAACGAAACGACGCAGGTCGAGGTGGAGCAGGTGTGCAAGGCGCTCGAGGCGTGCGACGTGAATCTGTTCTGGGACATTTCCAACTGCCAGGCCGTCGCGGGTGCCGGGTTCAGCGAGGGGGAGCGGACCGCGGTGCTGGAGCGCTGGGAGTGGACGTCGGCGGCGCTGGATGGATCGTCGGTGAAGTGGTATCCGACGCTCGACTACCGGTTCTTTCGGGATGAGAAGACGCGGTGCTTTGGTGCGCAGGGCCAGGAGCTGGAGGCCCCCTCGCCGATGGACATCGAGTTCTGGGGTAGGGGCTGGCGGGATCCGTTGCGCGCGATCGCCGAGTTCTCGCTGGAACATCCATGCATCGGCGGCATCGCGATCGATGTCGAGCTGTACGCGCATCCTCCGGCGTATAACTACTACACGGGCTATGGGTTCGAGGATGCGTGCTACAACGCGGTGCTCGAACGCTGGGAGGGCTGGGTCGACGCGGCCGTGCTGACCGAGGCGGCGGACGTCGGACTGACAGAGCGGTTCGACTGGCTGAGGACCCGTGGCCTGCTGGAGGGCTATTTCACGGTCCTGAGCTCGGAGGTCGAGCGGATCTGCCGAGAGATTCGCGATGAGGTATGGCGGGTCAACCCTGACCTGTTGTTCGCGTCGTACATCTTCACTACGCCGTGCAACTGGTTCGATCTTGGGGTCTACCGGGGGTTCAGCTCTCCCGACCGACCGGTGGTGCTGATGACGTTCAACGTGAGGTCCGGTCGGATGCTCGAGTACCTTCGGGAGAAACGGGTGTACGCCTATCATGCCTCGTCGGCACTCCTGGGGATGATCGAGCGGGAGGCGTATGAACCGGTGTTCTCGAACGCGCTTCGGTATGGCCACGGCTACTGGATGAACAACATCAACGCGCTGCTCTACGCGGGGAGCGATTCGTGCGAGTCGCCGGCGCGGCAGGGGTTGTCTCCTGAGGAGGCGATCGAGGCGATTCGGGAGGCGAATGCGGCGGCGCGCAGGGGGACAACAAGACCCGAATCGGGCTAGCCTCGTTGCCCGAGATCCTGAACTACGAAAGACGCGAAAACTGCGATAGACGGGATGGAGGAGGGCTCAGACGTCGTACGGCAAGATGTGGCCTGAGGGTGCCGGCCCCGATCGGTTGGCCCTGCACTTGAGGGGGCTTCGCAGCCATGTCTCGCATTCTTTCGACGAATCT
>JASLZO010000342.1 GCA_030754805.1 Dehalococcoidia bacterium | reverse complement strand
CCGGGCCAATGGTTGTAAGGTCCTCCCGGTTCGTGGTAGCCGCGATGAGGCTGAAATAGCCGCCCTTTCCCGACACAAGCTCAAACGTGTTCAGTCCTGTGCCGCGCTTCTTCCGGATTGTGTGTCGATCTTCCATATCGAGGATTGCTGCGGCATCATGGGGTTCTGCAAACTGCGATTCGCACTGACCGGAGACGCGATTGCCGATAGTTGAGCCGTTCCAGGCGCTCCGGTTCAGTTCACGGTCGATCCCGGACGTCGGGAAGGTGCTGGCCACCGCGTACGATGCGGTGGATGATGACCTGAAGCGTCGCCTGTTGAGTGAAAGCCCGCATGACATCCTGCGGCTGGAGCTGCCCGTTCCACCCCCGGGCAGCAAGGGTGATCGATATCGGGCCGCATCGCTCATGCTGCGGGAATGGATGGATCGCGGCGTTCTCGAGGTCGATCCAATGCCCTCTTACTACGTGACCTCGCACGAGTTCACCGTTGCGGAAAGACGCATAGTCCGCGCGGGACATTGTGAACGCAGCATCGCCCTATGCTTCGTCGAGTGGGCTGATTGGTGGGTGGTGCCGTGGCCGGAGCGATTCGAATATCAGGCTGGTTCATACCAATTGATTCGAAGTCCGTTCATACACTCGTTTGGCGAACTGGGTCCTGATTTCTTACCAATCGCCGTCTAGAAGTTGCGCCCTCCGCAGGGCCAGATCATGGAGATCGAGTCTTCGCCCGTTCGGCCGAGTTCGCTTCCGACGGTGATCGAGCAGGCTTTGGATGGCAGTGACAGCCTTGGCGTGCCAACCACCTATTGGGGGTGATGTAGCGGCTTGTAAAATTGACGCGCGACGACGATCAGATGCGATGTGCAGACCTACGTCAACGAGGCGATGAAGCGGAGCGCTAACCCGTAGGGTGCGGATCGCTTCGACGACACCGCTACAGTACGATACGTCCGTAGATTCGACCCGACGATACGATTGGCGACAATGGCGAACCCCCGCGACCACGACTGGGCGGCACACAACGCGGAGGTCGCCTCCGTCTGGCAGTCCTACCTGCAGGGTCGGCCGATCAGACCGCCCGTTATCTTCGATCTTCCGGCCATTTACACCCTGTCGCATCCCGAGACCAACCCTCAGGGGATGGACTTCGACGAGTACGTCCTCGATCCCGAGAAGCAAATCCAGCATCAGCTCCAGGCGCAGAGGTGGACGCGATTCTGGCCTCGCCGGGACGTGCCGATGGGGCCCGATTCTGGTCCGCTGCGACTTATGGTCGACGATCAGAACATCTACGACGCCGCGTGGCTGGGCTGTCCTGTCGAATACCGCGTTGGCCAGCCGCCCTACACAACGCCCATGCTCGCCAAGCATCCCGAAAAGCTCTATGACCTGAACGTCCCCGAACCTACCAGCGGATTCATGGCCGGCTCCATCGAACGCTTCGAGTACATGACCGAGTGGGCGAATGGCGCCGAATTCGAAGGCTTCGAGGTGGCCCCACCCACTCGCGTCAAAGGACTGGCTACGAATGGCGTGTTCACGGTTTCTTGCATCATTCGCGGCGCAACCAACCTGTGCGTCGATATCTATGAGAACCCTCAGTACGTGCATGACCTTCTCGATTACGTCACCGACGCTGTCATCGCTCGGGTCAAAGGACTCCGCGCCTACTTCGGGGAGAAATGGCCTGAGTTGGGTCATCAC
>JASLZO010000341.1 GCA_030754805.1 Dehalococcoidia bacterium | reverse complement strand
ATCGGCCCCAACTGCCCCGGCCTCACCTCGGTCGAGGATAAGGCCAAGGTCGGCATCATCCCCGGGAACATCCACCTGCCGGGCCGGATCGGCGTCATATCCAGGTCCGGAACCCTGACCTATGAGGCCGTGAGCCAACTCACAGCGCTGGGCATCGGCCAGTCGACATGCGTCGGCGTCGGTGGCGACCCCATCATCGGCATGCGACACCGAGACGTTCTCGAACTTTTCGAGGAAGACCCAGACACCGACGCCGTCGTGTTGATCGGAGAGATCGGTGGCACGGCCGAGCAGGAGGCGGCGGACTTCATCAAGTCCTCGATGACCAAGCCAGTCACCGCCTTCGTCGCCGGGGCCACCGCACCCGCAGGTCGTCGGATGGGCCATGCCGGCGCCATCATCACCGGTGAGGCCGCAACTGCGGCAGCCAAGAAACGAGCCCTCGCAGATGCCGGGTGCTACCTCTCGGAAAGCCCCGGCCAAATCGGCATTACCGTTCAGCGCATGCTCACCGAGAAGGGCATCCGAACGGGCTAGCCAATCCGAAGAACATGGCGCTGTTTCCCGTTCGGGGTTCGACGGGCTCACCCCGAACGGTCTCACGACGTTCTGCTCACCGTTTCCTCGTAGCCAAGCGAGCGCGCGTTAGAATCCGAGTTGGGAGCGTCTATGCCTCGGACGGGATTCCCGTAGTCGAAGTTTCGCTCTCCCCTGTTGGGTCGGGGTTGCGTCGGTCCCGCCGAAGCACCCCGTAGATCACCGGGACGACCACCAGCGTCAGGAAAGTCGACGTCATAAGCCCGCCGATGATCACGGTCGCCAGTTCCGCTCCGATGATTCCACCCCCGCTCTCCGACTCCAGCGCTAGGGGGACCAGAACGAAACTCGTCGTCAGCGCCGTCATCAAGATCGGCCGTAGTCGTGTGCGACCGCCTTCGATCAGCGCGTCCCGCACCGTTCTTCCCTGCTTCCTCAGCTCGTCCACGAACGCGATCAGCACAACCGCATTCGTAACCACGAGTCCGATCAACATCAGGATCCCCATAAGCGCGGGGAGCCCGAGCGCCCGTTGGGTGATGAACAGGCCGCCAAGCGCGCCGAACGACGCCAACGGCACGCTGAACACGATAATCAATGGCGTGATGAACGACCGCTGGCTCACCAGCATCACCAGATACACGAGTGCCAACCCTATGAGCATCGCCAGTCCCATCCGTCCGAACGCCTGTTGGATGTCGGCGAAGACCCCGCCGGTGTCCAGTTGAACGCCCGGTGGCAACCCAACTTCATCCACCACTCGGTTCACCTCGCCGTTGATCGCGCGCGTGTTCGCCGCCGTAATCGCACCTGAGATCGTCACGGCGCGTTGCCCGTTCACCCGGGTAATCGGAATAAAGTTCGCAAATTCCGGCGCGATTTCGTCGGGGAATACGAGTGCGTCCGAACGCACGTTGATGAGCCCATCGAGAGCCTGAAGTGCTTCCGCGATCCGCTCCGCGGTCGTCGTGATTACGCCATAGTCTTCCCCGAGCAGCACCAACTCCAGTTGGTCCGACTGCGGCCCGCCGCCCGACGCCTGGGAGATGAACACGGTCCGGTTTTCGCCTGCCAAGTCCGCCCGCAGCGCGACCGCGAGTTGCTCAGCGTCCACGTCCTCCTCGAGCCGCACCAGGATGTTCGCCGACGTGGAGCCCCCGCCCCCGATCCCACCGTCCTG
>JASLZO010000340.1 GCA_030754805.1 Dehalococcoidia bacterium | reverse complement strand
GCCGCGGGAACACTATCCGGATTCGCGGCCGCCGGCACAAAGGCAGATGTCTTCGCGGGAATCACCCCCCAACCCGAGGTTGGAGAAGAGGTTGAGTCGAAGCTCGAGGTGTTCTGGGAAGCGTGGGATCGGGTCCAGAAAAACTATTACGAAGGGCCGCTCGATCCGCGGGAGCTTGTGGAAGGCGCCACCCGGGGGATGGTGCGCTCCACCGGTGATGACTACACGGACTGGGTGGATGCCGAAAGCGCCCAGATCGATCGCCAGCGTCTCGAAGGTGAGTTCGAGGGCATCGGCGCCACGGTGGAACTCACCGAGGACGGTGTCATCAGGATAGTCCGACCATTGCCGGGATCCCCGGCC
Organism: Dehalococcoidia bacterium; assembly: GCA_030754805.1. Lineage (GTDB taxonomy): Bacteria > Chloroflexota > Dehalococcoidia > UBA6926 > UBA6926 > JASLZO01. The sequence goes on along the minus strand of JASLZO010000340.1, from coordinate 1,377 downwards.
GAGGAAGCCGGCCTGCAGCCCAACGATTTGGTGCTGGCGGTCGACGGTGTCGCAACCAAAGGCAAGTCGCTTGAGGAGCTGATACGGGAGGTCCGCGGACCCGCGGGCACGACGGTGATATTGACGATTCAGAGTGAGAGTGAAACCCAGACGCGCGACGTTGCCGTCGTTCGGCGCGCGATAGTCATTCCGTCGGTCGTATCCAAATCGGTGGACGAGTTTGGATATGTAAGACTTTCCAACTTCGGCGCGAAAACAACGGGGGAGCTGCGCGACTCCATTCGTGAGCTCCGTTCCAACGGCGCGGAAGGTCTCATCCTCGACCTCCGCAACAATCCGGGCGGCTTCCTTAATACGGCTGTGGACGTCGCGGGGGAATTCTTCCCCAGCGGAACACTTGTCGTCTCGGAAAAGTCTCGAACCGAGGGCGATGTGGAATTCAAATCCTCAAGACGTGGTACGGCGGAAGACCTTCCCGTCGTCGTTCTGATCAACGGCGGGAGCGCCAGCGCCTCGGAAATTGTTGCGGGCGCAATAAAGGACCACGGACGCGGCAAACTGCTCGGGACGACAACGTTTGGCAAGGGCTCGGTTCAGATTCCGTTCGAGCTCCGCGATAACTCGGTCGTTCGGATTACGGTCGCGATCTGGGAGACGCCCGGCGGCACCCATCTCGACGGAGTGGGAATCGAGCCTGACTTCAAGATTGACGGTGACGCCGCCGAACTCGGAGGGGACGACGACCCCTACCTGGAAGCCGCAAGGCGGGTTCTTCGCGGCCAGGAGTGTTGCGCTAACTTAGGACTGGCGGCGTAGCCGCTCGCGATTTACGTCGACGAGAACTTCCTCATCCTGAGTCCCGCTTCCTGAATCAGCGATGAATAGACCGATTCCAGTTCGGGCTTGTACCCCATGTCCTCGGCGTAGACAACTTCTTTGATCCCGGACTGGATCATTTCCTTGGCGCAGCCAAAACAGGGCCGAAGCGTCGTGTAGATAATGGCTCCGTCAGTCGAAGTTCCATGACGTGCCGCCAAGGCGATAGCATTCTGCTCCGCGTGAACGCATATGCAGGTGTCGTAGCTCTCGCCCGGCGCCGCGTCCGACGCGCAACGCAGGCAGCCGCCGGCATCGCAATTTCGCACGCCGAACGGCGTCCCGTTATAACCCGTGCTGATGATCGTCCGATCCTTCACGGCGATCGCTCCGACCTTTCGCCGCCTGCAGTTGCTGCGCTTGGAGACTTCGCCCGCGAGTGTGATGAAATATGCGTCCCAGCCGGGCCGCCCGGCGTCAACCTGCCCCTCGGATGAGCCTGACTGCGGGCCTGTCTCCGTCGCTGACATCGGTTCTCCGAATGTATGGGATTCGCCGCAC
>JASLZO010000033.1 GCA_030754805.1 Dehalococcoidia bacterium | reverse complement strand
AGACCATCACCGCTTTCACGATCATGGGGTACCTTCCGGGCTTGATCAGGTCGCTTCCCGGAACGACGGAAATCGACGGATCGATCCTCTTCGAAGGCAAGGATCTGGTTCACATGACGTCGTCAGAGTTGAACGACCTTCGTGGCGATCGGATCGCGATGGTCTACCAGAATCCCGCAACCTCGCTGACTCCCACGATGCGCATCGGAAAACAGATGGAAGAGATCCTCACGAAGCATCTCCAACGCGATAGACAGCAGGCGCAGCAACGAACCACGGAACTCTTCGAGAGCGTCAGGCTCCCAGATCCCGAAAACGTTGGCCGTCGGTACCCGCACGAGCTGAGCGGTGGAATGCAGCAACGAGTGATGATCGCCATGGCCCTCGCCTGCGAACCAGACCTACTCGTTATGGACGAACCAACCACAAGCCTCGATGTAACGATGGAAGCGACGATGCTCGACCTTGTGCTCGACCTAAAGGAGCGCACAAATACCGCAATCCTCTTTGTCAGCCATAACCTAGGAGCCGTCGCCCGTGTGGCCGATCGGGTAGCCGTGATGTACGCGGGCCAAACCATCGAGGAAGCACCGGTCCGTGAACTGTTTAAGGACCCCAAACATCCCTACACGGCCGGTTTGCTGCAGAGCGCCCCACAAGCGCCTTCACACACGGGAGCAGTGACGAAACTCCGAAGTATCCCAGGTGGCATCTACACTCCCCAAGAGACGACCGCTGAAGCCTGTCTTTTCGCCCCCAGGTGTCCCATGGCACAGGACGCGTGCCGAACGGAAGCACCCACGATGCTCGACGCCGGAGAGGATCGCCTTTCACGCTGCTTCTTCTGGAACGATATGCGACCAGAAGTTTGGGGTGATCTGGAGCCATTAGATAAGGCAAATCCTGACAGTTCCGAAGAGGTGCTCAGCGCAAAAGGTTTACAACGGTTCTATGGGAAATGGAAGCGAAAGTATCTCCTGTTTGGCCCACAAGTAAACCCGCCGGTGCGAGCAGTCACAGATGTCAACTTCCGGGTGCAGTCCGGTAGGACCCTCGGTATCGTCGGGGAAAGCGGATCTGGTAAGACAACCGCTGCCCGAACAGTGGTGGGTTTGATCCCGCGGGATGAAGGCGAACTCCATCTTCGAGGTGAGGAACTCGCTCCGAAGATAGAGGGGCGAACCGATGAGCAGTCGGCGGGAATGCGAATGGTGTTCCAGAACCCGACCTCCTCCCTCAACCCCCGGCTTCCGATCCGCCATACGATCATTCGGACGTTGCGGAAATTTACGACATTGAACCGAGAGGAACGTCACGCCCGCGCTATGGAGCTGTCACGGGCGGTTCGATTAGATCCCGCATATCTGGATCGTCGACCCGATGAGCTCAGCGGTGGTGAACTCCAACGGGTTTCACTCGCGGCTTCATTCGCAGGCAATACCGACCTCATCGTCGCGGACGAGGCGGTTTCGTCGCTAGACGTCTCCGTCCAGGCTGACGTACTCAATCTCCTGGAGCAACATCAACGGGAGACGAGCACCTCCTTCCTCTTCATTTCGCATGACCTGGGGGTGGTGCGCTACGTCTCCGATGACATCTTGGTGATCTACGCCGGAAATGTGGCCGAATCGGGATCGACGGAGAAGGTGCTGAATGCGCCATCGCATCCCTACACCGAGGCACTGCTTTCGGCTGCGCCGGCGCCCGACCCCGACGCTCCACAGACGCGTATCCGGCTCCCCGGCACCGTGCCCACGATGCACGAACGTTTTGAGGGTTGTTTCTTCGCCGCGCGCTGCCCGCGCAAAATCGGGTCTATTTGCGATGAAACCCCGCCGCCCGCGCGTCCCGGGCCCGACTCGTCAGAACACGTCATCCACTGCCACATTCCTGTAGACGAACTGCTCAGCGCGCACTGACGACTGGTGTTTCAGTACTAATGATCCTCTTCTTCGTCTCCCCACGGGAGTAGCGAGTCCAGATCCTCGATGATGTCGGCGCGAGACGGCGGGTCGAGCGTGAAGAAATGGAAAACCGCGGAGCTTGAACCACGTTCAATTTCATCACGAGCGCAACTCTCGCACATGCCTTCAACATGCTCGCTGCGTACATGACCACACCGAACACAACTCAGAGACTCCGAACTCATGATCCCCCCACAGCACGACGAATTGATTCAATCCTATATGCAGCAGCCGATCGGTCTTCGAATCGGCTGGGGCTTCGATGAACTGCTGGTGCTTTCACCGAGGCCGGCAGCGAGCCAGATTCAGAGCGCAAACCGCATCTTCCCGTTGGTAACGGCCGGACCCGTTGCTATAGTGCGTCCGCGAACCAGACCGCACGCAACCTCGGGAGGTACCCGATGAGCCCCGAGTTCTTGAGCAACGATGAAGTCATCCAGCAGGCGCGGCGGAACATGGCCCAACCGGCCTGGGACTACCTGGTCGGCGGGTCCGAATCTGAGACGACGATGCGAAGAAACCGGTTGGGGTTCGACAGCCTTGCGTTTCGGCCGCGAGTCCTCGTCGACGTCTCGAACATCGACCTGACGACCACCCTGCTGGACCACAATCTCCGGATGCCGGTCATCCTCGCCCCGGTCGGCGGCCTGATCCGCTTCAACCCAGACGGCGGCATCGCGGCCGCACAGGCGGCTTCCGAGTTCGGCACTCTCCAGGCCGTCAGTCAGGTCGCCGGGCACCGACCCGCCGACATCGCCGCAGCGACCAGCGATCCGAAGGTCTTCCAGCTCTACGTCCACGGAGATTGGGAATGGATCGCTGCGGCATTGGACGATGTGAAGAGCGCCGGTTTCCGAGGTTTATGCCTGACCGTGGACAGCGCCCGTAGCAGCCGTCGTGAGCGCCCCATGATTCACGGCAGCTCTCAACCTCGCGGATCCTCGCCCTTCGACGGCCCCGACCAAGCCGCACTCACCTGGGACACGATGGACCGCATCCGGGACTACGCGAACCTTCCTTTCTACCTGAAGGGGATAGCAACGGCCGAGGACGCCAAGCTGGCAGTGGAACACGGGGTCGACGTCATCTGGGTCTCGAACCACGGCGGGCGCCAGCTCGACCAGGGCCAAAGCACCATCGAGATGCTCCCGAAGATCGTGGAGGCTGTCGGTGGCAAAGCACAGATCGTCCTCGACGGGGGAGTCGTCCGCGGCGCGGATGTCGTTAAGGCCATCGCGCTCGGAGCGGACGCGGTCGCGATCGGCAAGCTCCAAGGATGGGGCCTCGGTGCCGGCGGGAAGGAAGGCCTCCTGAAGACCCTGGAGATCCTCGAGGACGAAGTCTTGCGGGTGATGGCCCTGCTCGGCGTCCCTTCGATGGATCGACTCGACCCGACCTACGTTACGGAGGGCCAGCCCGTCACTCAGCCACACGAGATGAGCGCGTGGGTCAACATGCCCGAGGACCGGATCCTCTAGCGGGGGAGAGCCGCTCGGAGTTCTCTCAACTTCCAAGAGGCGCTCCCACCTCGGTGGACCTTCTCGGGTCGCCCTGATCTGCCGGGCAGACCGGGAATGGAGCCGCGTTCCCGGCCGCATCACTCAATCGTTCGGTTCTTCTGACCTCCTGAACTCCCACGGAAGGGATGTCGCCCCCTGCTAGGATTGACGCGTTCCGGCCGGCCATCATCCTCGGAGGTCGCGTGGGTCTCGAACTCGACTACCTGTTCCATCCGAAGTCCATTGCCGTCGCCGGCGCTTCGGAAGACCCTCGAAAACAGGGGAACGCGTACTACCGGCTCCTGAAGGAGCGTGGGTTCAAGGGGGCCGTGTACGCGGTCAACCCCCGTGGTACGGACGTCCTCGGCGGCCCGTCGTTCACGTCGGTGGGCGAAATCCCGGGTCCAGTCGACTATGTGATTTCCACGGTCCCGGCGCCCGCGGTGCCTGGACTGATAGACGAGTGCGCGGCGAAGGGTGTCAAGACCATCCACCTCTTCACCGGCAGGTTCAGCGAGACCGGCCACGAAGACGCTGCGACTCTCGAGCGAGACGTCCTCGCGCGTGCGCAGCGAGCCGGGATCCGGCTTATCGGCCCAAACGGAATGGGGCTTCACTACGCCCGCGAGGGCATCACATTCAAGGACCACCTTCCGGCTGATCCGGGCACCGCCGTCGCGATGGCGCAGAGCGGTGGCAACGCCGTCGAGATGGTGCTCGGCCCCGCCGCGAGGGGCGTGCGCTTCGGAAAGGTCCTGAGCTACGGGAACGGCCTCGACCTAAACGAAGCAGATTTCCTGAACTACTTCGCCGAGGATCCGGAAACGTCGGTCGTCGGCCTGTACCTCGAAGGCGTCAAGGAAGGCAGGCGGTTCTTGGACGCACTGCGCCGAGTCGCGTCTGAAAAACCCGTCGTCGTCTGGAAAGGCGGCCGAACGGCTGCAGGTGGTCGAGCCGTCTCGTCTCACACCGCATCGCTCGCGGGAGATTCAGCCATCTGGAACGCCGCGATCCGGCAAGCCGGTGCCGTCCCCGTGTCGAACATGCAGGAGATGGTCGACGCGGTGTCGGCGTTCTACTTCCTGCCACCGTTCACTGGGGTTCGCACCGCCATCGCGGGTGGCGGCGGCGGACGGAGCGTCCAATCCGCCGATGTCTGCGAGGAAGCCGGGCTCGTCGTCGCGCCGTTCCCGGATTCGATCACCGCGGCGCTGCGGGAGCGCGATCCCGAGTACTGGGACTGGCTCAGCAACCCGGTCGATGGCTCCATCCTGGGGGCCAGTCCGTGGAAGATGGATGAGTTGGTCGCACTCCTCACGAAGAGCCCGGAATACGACCTCGTCATCAACAATATCGATGAACAATGGGCGCTCGACCGTCCGGAGGCGGCGCAGGACCTACCGAAAACCCTTGATGCCCTTCTCGCCGTCCACGCGCAGCAGCCGAAACCGATGGCGGTCGTCGTCGGCGATGCGGTCCAACCACAGGGCTGGCAGACCGACGCCCTGACCGATCTCAGATCCCGATGCGCCGCCGCCGGGGTCCCCACGTTCCCGAGCATCGCACGCGCGGCACAGGCTTTGAAACGCGTCACGGATTACTACCGGCACAAAGAAGCGCTGGAGTAGGTCGTCCCCTTGGCCACCGAACGAGAACAGGTGAATTACGAGGTCGCCATCGCGAACCGAATTCTCGCGGAGATGGGACTGGCGATAGGCCCGCTCTCATCGCTCGGACACGCGAGCATGCGCGTGCCGTCCCGCCCGGATACCTTCGTGGTGAAGGGCCGCGGGTACGCCGTCGACGCGCTCGCCGCGATCACTCCCGAACAGATGGTGTTATGTGACGCCGACGGGAACCTGCTCGACGGCCCCCCTGGGTCGAGCCAGTGCTATGAGGTGAAGCTCCACTCGTCCATCTACAGGAGTCGGCCGGATGTCTCATCCATCGTCCACGTCCACCCGCGCTACACCGTCGTCATGAGCGTCCTGGGCGCGACCCTACGGCCCATGTGTCGCGAGGGCATGGAGTTGGTGCGCTTGCCGCTTCCGGTTTTCCCCCACAACAAGTTGATCCTGACCGAGGAGGACGGTGTGGCCGTCGCCGCTGAACTGGATGGATCCACGGCCCTGCTCCTCCACGGCCACGGCGCGATCACGACCGGTCGGTCGCTCGGGCAGGCCGTGATGAACATGGCGCACCTGGAAGAACAGGCGAAGATGAACTGGTATGCATACTGCGCGGCAGGCCCCGATTACCCAGCCGTGCCGGACGAAATGCTCGAAGAGAGTTTCGGGCAACCCGCCCCCACCACGCTCCCGCACTTCGGCCACGTCTCTGCCGAGGGAACCGCCTCCGCGATCAGCGGCGCGTACACCTACTACGCGACCATCGCCGCTCGCGATCTGACCCCGCCTACCTGACCCCGCCTACCTGACCCTCGCCGACGTTACCGCCAAAAGTTGACACCCGCGATCGGTCGTCCATATAGTCAATCTTGACTAAACAGTCTCGACTATCTCGATGTTGGACGAACGCGAACTCCTCCTCCTCGGACTCCTCAAGCGTGAGGAGATGCATGGCTATCAGCTGAACCAGTTCCTCGAACATCAGCTTGGATCGGTCGTGCCGATGAAGCGGTCCACGGCCTATTTCTTGCTGAACAGGCTCTCCACGCGGAGCCTGGTCCACGAGGAGAAGGACCGAGAAGGAAGGCGTCCGGAGAGGCGCGTGTACCGGCTGACCCCGGACGGGGAGACGGCATTCGCGGAGAGCCTTCGTGAGCACCTCGCTCGCCATTCAGCCGCCCACTACCCGGACGCGGTCGGCCTTCTGTTCATGGATTTCCTGCCCGCCGAGGAACGCGTGGACTTACTCCGTCACCGATTGGAAGAGATGGAGGAGCAGGCGATCTCGGCTGAGGAGCAGGTGCGAGCCCACACGGCAACCCGTGTTCGCTTCGCCATGAGCTATCGCGCTTCCGTGCTGCGCGCCGAACGAGATTGGTTGAGATCAACGATTGACGAGCTATCGGCTGCCCCCGAACCGGTGGACACGGTTCTATCAGGAGGGTCGAGCGCATGATGCATTCGCCTCGTGGCGAGGTCGGCCAGGCGATACAGGAGAAGCGGTCGTCCCTGCAACGGATTGGTGGCTCCGCTCGGTCGCTACGACATCGAGACTTCCGGGTCCTTTGGTTTGGAACCCTCGGCAATTCGGCCATCATGTGGATGGACATCGTCGTCCGCAACTGGCTCGTTTGGGAGTTGACCGGGAGCTTCCTTGCAATCGCCACGATCAATATGGTCCGCATGCTGCCGAGCATGTTCATGGCGGTACCCGCGGGCGTACTTGTCGACCGCGTCGACCGGCGAAAAGTACTCATCGTTGCCCAATCCGGGATCTTCGCCCTCTACGCGATACTTTCCCTCCTCGCCGTTACCGACACGCTGGCGCTCTGGAACATGTACGTGATCTTCGGATTCATGGGCGTGACGAGCGCGCTGACTCAACCGGCCCGGCAGTCCATCATCCCGATGGTCGTGCCCCGCGACGAAATCACCAACGCGGTGGCCATCCAGCAGGCCGGGTTCAACGCCACACGGATCTTCGGGATGGCGGGGGCCGGCTTTCTGATGGATATCCTCGGGGCCGGGTTCATGTTCGCGTTGCTGTCCGGGACAGCCGGTTTCGTTGTATTGACTTCCATCCTTCTCCAACTGCCCGAGATGAGTGCGGCGCCGTCAGCATCTCCCTTCCGCGCTGCTGGGGAAGGCCTCGTCTACATTGGCAGAACCACGGTCCTACGCGTCCTACTATTGCTCACGTTTCTGGTGATGCTCTTTGGACTCCCTTTCTCAAGCCTCTTACCCGGGCTGGTCGAGGTCGTATTCGGAGCGGGTTCCTCGACGTTCGGCATCTTGATGTCCGTCACGGGGGTGGGATCGCTCATCGCGACCCTCTTAATCGCGTCGACCAGCTTCCGGCGCCCGGGCGTCGTCGTCCTGGTGGGAACGCTCCTGTTTTCGGTCACCCTGATGGCGTTCTACTTCTTACCAGTCTTCACGGCGACTCCAGGCCTGATTACGGCAAGCGTCCTTCTGGGGATCGGCGGGTTCGCCAGCGGCATCCACATGGCCACCAGCAACGCCATGATGCTCACTCAGTCCGATCCTGCATACCACGGCCGGGTGATGAGCATGAACATGCTGAACCACGGCTTCATGCCTCTCGGCGCGTACCCGGCAGCATGGATCGCAGGGTCGATCGGAGCAGCCTCTGCCATCTCGATGATGGGCTTTATCCTCTTCGGTGCCGCGTTCCTCGTGACGCTCACCCATCCCAGTCTCCTTCGCTTGAGGGTCGAACCGATCGCAGCCCCCTCGATGGGCCACGGTGGTGAGGGCGGTGGGCCAATGCGCGCTCCCGCAGGCGGGAGCGGCGAAACCGATTCAACCAGCCAGCCCGAACACGACGACAAGGACAACTAGTACATGACCAACTTGGCCAACACGAATGAGACCATTCAGGAGGTCGCCCCAGGCGTCTTCCAGCTCAAGATCCCGATGCCGGGCAACCGTCTCGGGTTCACCCTCCCATACGTGGTTACCGGCCCGGACAGCCGGTTCATGATCGATACCGGGCTGCAATCGAAGGAGGGCGTCGATGCCATCAACGACCAGCTCGTCGGCCAGCTCGGAATCCAGCCCAACTCGATCGACTTGATCCTGCTGACTCACAATCACCCGGACCACACGGGTTTAGTGCAAGAAGTGCAGACGCTAACCGGGGCACGGACGGCCATGCACCGCATAGACTGGGAATCGAATCCTTTCCGGAATCGGTCTTCTCAGGGCTCGGAGGGCAGCCCGAACGGATCAGGCCACCCCGGTAATCCGGATCATGCGGACCAAACGAACATGGACGATCATGGTGGGCGCGACCGGAGAGCCGAGGGCATGGCGGTGATGCGGGATTGGTATATCCGCCACGGCGTCCCGGCCGAAGAGATGGAGGGCGATATGATGCGTCGCCGGCCCGGTCGAGACGAACCCGACGACGCGTCCGAGTCCGCACACGGGTCCAACGACGGACATGCCGAGTCCCATCCTCACGGCACTCGGTCCGGCAGCAGCGCTCACCGCGGCGGAGCCCAAGGGGAACGGCACGACGGCGAACGGTCTGGCGGATGGAACCCGCACGGTTCCAACTTCGAGCCTGACGTTCTGCTCGAGGGCGGCGAGACGTTCTCGACCGGCAACGCGACCCTTCAGGCGGTCTGGACCCCCGGACACACGCCTGGCCATGTCTGCTTCTTTGACCGCGAAAACCGCATGATCTTCACGGGCGACCACATCCTGCCCGTCATCACATCCAACGTGAGCACGCGGATGGCGACCGAGGATGACCCGCTTGGGGACTACCTCGACTCGATCGATAAACTCCGCGAGTTGGATGTCGCATTAGTTTTACCCGCCC
>JASLZO010000339.1:1529-1758 GCA_030754805.1 Dehalococcoidia bacterium | reverse complement strand
TCATCAGCAGCCGTGTTCCGGGTTCATCCCTTGACGCCACGTCGATCACCGCCCGCATCCGCGTCAGGTAGTCGGGAACCTCATCCGCCAAGTACACGAAAGACACCGGGTCACGTTTCCCGCCGAGTACCTGTTGCCTCAGGTGGTCGAACCGGAACTTCCGGTCGCTATACCCGGGCGGAGCGTCCCCATGGTCGAACACTGCGACCGCCAGCGCGTCCCAATCCCC
>JASLZO010000339.1:0-1519 GCA_030754805.1 Dehalococcoidia bacterium | reverse complement strand
ATCGCTAGGTCGAGGTCTTTCAGGTCGACGGTGACGCCACCTCTGACTCCGTTCGCCTCTTCCTCCGAGATAATCTCTACTCCCATCGCGCGGACCTCGTTCGGGTCGTCGTCGAATGTGACGGCCGCGGACGGGATCGCGTACACCGCCAGCCCAGCCTCGACATGCTGACGAACGGCCCCTGTCACGGGTCCTCCACCCATGTTCACCCCGGTTAGCACGACGGGGAGTCGTTCAGCCGTCGCCGCCCTGACCCGGTCCCGTGCGATCACCGTTGGCGACGGCATCACCATCTGGACAGAGTTTTCGATAGCCCGGTCCGAGTCGAACAGGAGGATGTCCTGGGTCCCAGTGCCGATGTCTATGGCCAGTATCCGCATGGTGTCTCCGCCATTGTGACGCACTAGCACATCACTGCGGCCACGAGGCTCGCCCGTATCTCGACATACAATTGGCCCGCTCCTTCGGAAGCGCCTCACCCCTAGGAGGAACGAATGGCCACTTCACCCGACTACCGTGTCATAGGTGCCCCGATACCCCGGAGCGACGGCCCTGAGAAGGTCACCGGGCGCGGCAAGTACAGCCTTGACGTCATGTTCCCCGACATGCTGTGGGCCAAAGTCCTCCGCAGTCCGTATCCGCACGCACGCATCACCAGGCTCGACGCATCACGGGCGCTGGCCCTCCCCGGCGTCCACGCGGTCCTCACCGGTGAGGACGTGAAGGGCATCCGTACCGGCAAACGGCTTCAGGACGAGCCAGTCCTCGTCTGGGATCGCGCGCTGTTCGTCGGCGACAAGATCGCCGCCATTGCGGCGGACAACGAAGAGATCGCCGAAGAAGCCGTCTCGCTCATCGAGGTCGAGTACGAGGAACTCGATCCGGTCGTCGGGATGGAAGACGCCCGAAAGTCCGATGCGCTCACTCTCCATCCCGAGTTCAACAACTACACCGGTGCCCCGAAGGCCCTCGACCCCGTCACCAACGTCTTCTCGGGTGAGCACTGGGGCAAGGGCGATGTCGACCAAGGCATGGCGGACGCCGACATCGTGGTCGAACGCGTCTATCGGACGCAGCGCACTCACCAGGCCTATCTGGAACCTCACAACACCGCGGTCTGGATCGACGAGGACGAGCAGGTTCACGTGTGGCTCGGGACGAAATCGCCGTTCCAGAACCGGGATACCATCGCCGACGCCGCTGGGATTCCCCACGATCGCGTCACCGTCGAATTCGCACACGTCGGTGGTGACTTCGGCGGGAAGGGGGACACCACCGGCACTCCCATCTGCTACTTCCTCGCGAAGGCTACGGGTCGTCCCGTGAAGATGACCCTCGGCTACGACGAAGAACTCATGGCAATGAACCCTCGCCATCAGGCCGAGATGCGAGTGAAGATCGGCGTCAAGCGAGACGGGACTCTCACCGCATGGGAGTCGGAAATCTACTTCAACAGCGGCGCATACGGGGCCTACAAGCCCGGGCCGAACGTCAACCTGATCGGCGCCCGCGAGGCTGC
>JASLZO010000338.1 GCA_030754805.1 Dehalococcoidia bacterium | reverse complement strand
ACAGGGTCGCCGTTCAGCCATGCGGTGACCCCTGGGAACTCGTGGCCTCCAATGGTCGGCTCCAGGTCCAGCGGGTTGGCCGCTCCACCTTCGCTGGGAGCGGGCTGGTCGCCGGCAGCCTCGAGAAGCGTGATCAAACTTGCGGCGATGACGATGACGACCGCCAGAAGTGCGAATCCGAGAGGGCGAGACATCAAACGGTTCGTTCGACCGATATCTGGACGGGTCTAGCTGCCCCGACCGAGCCACTCAGCGCCGCCTTCCCATACCTCGCGCTTCCAAACGGGTACCAACGCTTTCACCTGGTCCACGGCTTCGGAACAGGCCTTGAAGGCCTCAAGGCGGTGCGGAGAACCGACCGCGATTACGAGCGATGTGTCTCCAATCTCCAGATGGCCGATGCGATGCCAGATGGCGATGTCGCCCAACTCATGGTCCTCTGTCAGTTGGTCCGCGATGCGTTTCAGCACGCGGACCGCCATGTCCCTGTATGCCTCATATTCGAGGAACAGGACGCGTCGGCCGAGATTATTGTCACGAACTATCCCTTCAAACGTGACCAGCGCGCCGTTTGCCGGTTGGCGTAGCGAGTTGGCTATCCGTAGAGCGTCAAGAGCATCTTCAGTCACTCCGACCGAGGCGCGTTCTGAGATCGCCCCGCCGCTCACGGGAGGAATCAATGCAATCGTATCTCCGAGTTTGATCGTGGCGTCCGGTTCCGCGTACTCCTCATTCACCGCGACGAGCGAGCCTTCACATCGGTCTGCCAGTTCCGGGTGCTGCGACTCTAATTCACGGATGAGACCACGCGCGTCGATGCCGACGGGCACCTCGACAGACACCTCGGACGCTCCGGCGGCATCCCGCAACACGGCGAAAAGGCGGACTCGAAGTTCCATTGTCGAGGTCAACTCCTTCGATTTGGAGCGGAGAATTGAGCGCTTCTGGAGGTGCGTTCAGTATACGAATCGAGCGGTTTCGGACTCCCCCACGTGTACAATAAGCTGTCAGGTAGCTGGCTTAATGGTGATGCGGAAGGTTCTTCGCCACGATGCAACGAACGCGAAAGCTGATCCTGGACCACATCAACCGCCACGGGCCGTCGACGGTCGATGATCTCGCGGTCGCGGCTGGAGTGGTTGCGGTGACTGTGCGGGCCCACCTCGCCGTACTTGAACGTGAAGGCCTCGTGGTCGGTCAGGAGGTCCGGACAGGGCGCGCCGGTCGCCCACGGATCCATTACGCACTTACCGTGCGCGCCCACGACGTGTTTCCAAAGGGCTATGACCGACTCGCGCGACGGCTTCTGGAGACCGTGGGATCCGATGAAGCTCGCGGGAGCCTGATCGCGAAAACGGGGACCGCCTGGGCGACCTCGGTGGCTGAGTCCGTGACTCCGGAGGGGAACCGAGAGGAAAGGATCCGCGCGGCCGTTTCGGCGCTCGACGAGACAGGGTGTGAGACGGAGTGGCACGAGGAAGAAGACCGTCTCCAGGTCACCCTGCACAACTGCCCATATTCCACCGTCGTGGAACGCTTCCCCCAGTTATGCGAGATGGAGCGCACCTTCTTGGAAGACTTGCTCCACTTTCCTGTCACCGTCGTTGAGTCTGGGCCGGGTTGCTCGGAGTGCGTGATGGTCGCCGAACCGGGCCAGATCACAGAACCGACGACGGTTAGTTAGACCCTCCGGCGTGCGCCTGGATACTCCCAAGCCTCCGACAAATCGTGGGGCGCGGTTGCGGCGGTCAACCATAGACCCAT
>JASLZO010000337.1 GCA_030754805.1 Dehalococcoidia bacterium | reverse complement strand
CGGCCCCGCTCGACGTGGGGATCATAAGGACGGTGACGGATATCGTGCTCCGAAAGCCACGTAACCAGCTCCGGATCGTCTCCCCATAGAACTACTTCTGCCTCGACGGTGGGCATCTGGACCGGGTCCACCACGCTAAAGGCGGCCTCGCCGCCCACAGCAGCCCCACCCCGCTCGAATGTCGCCGTCAACCGGTACTCCCCTTCAGGCCCGTCGATCACGACGTCCTCGGAGAACACAGCCATGGCGTAGGGCGGCTCGGACCCGCGCTCCGACGGTGGGATCGTGACGGTGACGTGTCGCTCCAGGACGCGATCGCAGTTCGGGCCAAACACCTCGATCCGCACGGGATACTCGCCCGGGAGCAGGACATCCTCGTTGGAAAGGACCGCCTCCATCTTGGCGGGCGTATGCCGGTAGACGTTCATCGGCTCGACGAAGAGACACCAGCGCAGCGGAGCAAAGCCGTCGTCGATCGCGTCGACCATGCCCGGCTTGAGCTCACGGAACAGCGTCCACAAGCCTTCGCCGCTGGTCGTCGGGTCGAACGTGCTCGTCAGGCTGTATCCCACGATGTTCGGATTGGCGCGCAGTGCGTTGATGCCGACGAGACGGTGTGCCGCGTTCTTGCCGAGGCTCTGGGCGAAGAAGTCCTCCGGCCGATCGAATGCCTCCGCCATGTCCCAGTGGTCCCAGTCCGCCAAGAACAGGTCCCGTTTGGCCATGTAGTCTTGACAGTCCTCCGAGTACGAGGCGTTGAGCTGCTCGAAGTGCTTCACCGCGTGGATCAGATCGATCGCGCTCCCCACCCCGTACTCCGACATGAAGTACGGCAGGTCCGGGCCACCGATCGTCCGGTAGTAGTCGATGATCTCGGCCGTATGGGGCACCCTTCGGTAGGGGTGCCTGTCCTCCAGGACGTTCTCCCACTCCGTCGACCCAGGATTCGCCAGTGCGCCGATCTCGAGCTGCTGGTCGTGGCGGCCACTGTTCAGCATGACCATGCGGGTGGCGTCCAGAGACTGGATGAGAGGAAGCGACCCGGCCGCATGACGTATCACCTCGCCGCCGAAGTTCTCATTCAAGAGACCCCAGATAACGACCGACGGATGGTTCCGGTCCCGCTTGATCATGGCTGTCGTCGAGCGGTCGAACCTCTCGGCCATCCACGGCGAGTCCTGCAGATACCACCCCGCGTAGCTCTCCTCGTACACCATCACGCCGATCTCGTCGCATACATCCAGCTGTACTGGCCTCGGCATGCCCGAGATGAAGCGGATAGAGTTGAATCCCATCACCTTCGCGTTGATGAGATCCCGGCGCAGCAGGTCCGGATCCTGCGGTACGCGCCGTCCGATGGGAACGCACCCGCCCGTGTGCGAACAGCGCAGGTAGATCCGCCGGCCGTTGAGGCGGAAGTAGCCGTCCTCGAATCGGAAATCTCGGAACCCACAGCACGTCGAAGACTCGTCGACTGACGACATGTTCGGGGTCGACAGCCGGGCCGTCACGCGATATCGGTAGGGATCGTCGATGTCCCAGAGATGGGGATCTTCGACGGCAAGCGCTGCTTCGACGAGCGTGTCGCCCGGAGCCAGTTCGTACACGGTCTCCGCAGCCCCGAGCGTCTCGCCCGAAGCGACGGGTGCCACCGAGAATGTGACGCCGCCGCGGTCCGATTCGTCCAAGGCGTTCCGCACGTTCGCCTGAATCCGGATTGCTCCGGTCCTCCAGTCCGGCTGAACGTACAGATCCTCCACGCGGACGGCC
>JASLZO010000336.1 GCA_030754805.1 Dehalococcoidia bacterium | reverse complement strand
CCCGACAAGACCCGATCTTCATCGCCAACCCGGAACTCGCCGGAGCCATGCTGCTCCTTGGTTGGCGACAATCCTTTGAACAAGCCATCCAGGTTGGCGCACAACACTGGATGGATGTCTGGATCACCCGGATGCGCACAGCGGGAACAGGTGGAGAAGAAGGTGCGGCACAGATTCAATTCCCTGAGACGCTCGGGAATGTTGGTCCGAGTATCGAGTCGCAGGAGATCATCCAACTCCGGGCCGAGGGGTTGACTCACGGGCAGATTGCTGCGGAGACCGGGGCCTCAGAGAGCGCGGTCAGTAGTGCCCTGCGTCGACATCGCCGCGCGACGGGCGCACCCGTGTCACCCACGACCTAACCGCGTCCCCCGCGCAGGGGTGACGACCCGGCCAACGTCCCCATATGCTTTCTATACCACCCGGCACGGCACCGGACAGAAAGCGATCTCATGGCAGACGACCCCGCAGTCCAGACCCAAGACCCACTCGCTGAGGAAGCGACTCCGCCCCCGGATCTCGCGTCCCGCCTCTCTTGGGACCCCGAAACCCAAGGCGCACTCCCCGACAACCTCCCTGAGATCACCAGTGAGGATATCCAAGCCTATGCCGCACAACAGGCGCAAGAGGCCGCAGATGCAGTCACCGCCCGCCACACTGCCGAGGCCGAGTCCCGTGACGCCGCGTCCCGCTCCGCCGCCGCCGCCCAAACCGACATCGAGTACTACGATTCAATCCGCACCCTCCAAACCGGCGACGACACCCAGCGTGCAGAAGCGGAATCCCTTCTTAGCCAGGACACCAACGAGCAGCGATTTATTCGCGGCGGCGCGGCGAAACAATATGCCGCTACTACGACCGCTCAAACCGGAGCCCTCCAAGTCTTGATGAATCAGATGTCTGCTGAACTCACCGCAGCGGGCGTCGAGAACGTCAACGACATCCTCCCGCCCCTCAACGATTCCGTCGAGTCCCGCATGGCGTGGACGAAGCTCGACATCAATCAGTTCGACGGCAAAGGGGGTCTCGCAGCGTTCCTCCTGGATGCAGGCGGGCGTATCGCCCTCGCCAAAGCCGAATCATCCGGCGTCATCTCACAGGCCCGAGACGAAGGCGCACGCGACACGCGCCAGGAACTCGGACGACAAGGAGCCCCAGATAACGTGAACAACGGTGGCACTTCCCCTAACACCAACAAAGAGAACTACGGCGATCAAACCTGGGTCAACGCCCAAATCGCCACCGATCCCGACTGGGCACAAAAGGTCTCGTCTGACGGCAAGACCTCTAACATTGCGCGCGTACGAGCCCAAGTGCTCGCTGATACAAGACGGTAAGGAAACCCCCACATGGCTGAGTTCACCACGACCGAAGCAGATCAATTCCTCCTGGATATCTGGGCAAACTCCATTGAGGAGTTCCGGCGACGCTCGCTGGTTATGCTCCAGACCGTTACGATGGCATCCCAGTACGGGGTGAACTCGGTCCGAGGATTCCAGAACCTCAACATTCCGGCAACCACGCTCCTGAACTCTGGCGCGGGACGCCAGAAGTCCGCATCCACGGACATCACGTACGACGCGAACACCGACTCCGCCTACACGCTGGCGATCGACCAGCACTGGTATCAAGCATTCCAGGTGGAAGAGTTCGCCGACGCGCTCTCCGGCTTTGATATCGACGCGGCATACGCCCCGTCCATCATCGAGGTCCTCGTCCGCAAAGAAGACGACACCCTCACAGCCTGGATTGACAACTTCACCGGCCAGAC
>JASLZO010000335.1 GCA_030754805.1 Dehalococcoidia bacterium | reverse complement strand
AATGCGGCGTATCGAACTCACCCGGTCCGGTCCCCTGGCTCCCCCACGTCGTGAGGAGTGTGCCGGCGCTGTCGAACTTCATCACGCCGGGCGATCCATTCCCGTGCCCAACGGTCACGTAGATCTCGCCCGACAGTCCGAAGGCCAGATCGGTGGGCTCCGTGAGGAGTCGAGTGTTCGCGGCCTCATCCCATGCTCCGGCCTCCTCGTGGACGCCGAGCGTCATGAGCACCTCGCCGTCCAGGGTGCATTGCCGAACCGTGTGGTCGCCGTCGTCGACGCAGTACAGCGTGTCATCGGGGCCGGCCGTTACACCGTGGGCCCGCGAAAACACACCTTCGCCCCAGGAGCTAAGGAAGTTTCCGTCGCGGTCGAAGACGATCATCGGGTGATCGCCGCGGTTGAACACATATACTCGGTCCTGAGAGTCGACTACGACTGCCGCCGCGTCAGTCCACGAGTACCCAGACGGCAACTTCTCGAAGCCCTCGACGACGTCGTAAGTGAACCGACCGCTCCCAACCCTAACTGCGTATTCCATGTTGTTGCCTCCAGGTGCGCTTGCCTTGCTGGGCATATTATCGGCGGCCCACCGCACTGTCAACGAACCCGAGGGACTGTTCAAAGGGGCGAGAACCCCTATATGATGCCCACACAACACTAGGGAGGCCCAGCATGGTACGAACGCTGAGAGCCGGCATCATCGGCAACACCGGCCACGGGAATTACGGACATCAAATCGACACCGCGTACGAGGGGTTGTCGAGCGTCGAGGTGGTCGCAGTGACGGATCCTGACACTGCAGGGCGGGAGGCCGCCGCGGTAAGAACAGGAGCTAAGAAGCTCTACGCTGACTACCGAGAGATGTTGCTGGCCGAGGATCTGGACCTGGTCAATGTGTGCCCGCGCCATATAGATCATCACGCCGAAATGGTCATCGCTGCAGTTGAGGCCGGTGTCCGGGGCATTCTATGCGAAAAGCCAATGGCGCCTACCCTAGCCCAGGCTGACGCCATGCTCGTCGCGTGTCAGAGTGCCGGGACCAAGATGGCGTTGGCCCATCGCCGCGCCAGCGCATACGAACAACGCGGGAAACAGCTCGTCGACGAGGGCTTAATAGGCGAGGTCCGGATAATCCGCGCCCACGGCAAGGCAGACCACCGCTCTGGAGGACAGGACCTGATGGTCCTGGGCACACACATGATGGACAGCATCCGGTACTTTGCCGGTGCCGAGCCGGTCTGGGCCTTCGGTCACGTCTCCCAGGACGGACGAGACATCACGTCCGCCGATATCCGTCAGGGCAACGAGGGCATCGGTCTAATTGCGGGCAACGGCGTCCAGTCCTACTACGCCTTCGCCAATGGTGTAATTGCCACGTTCGAGTCCGTTCCCGGGTATCCGCTGTCTGACCACATGGCGACGTCGCTCGGCTTCGAGGTACATGGTACAGAGGGAGTGATATCTCTTCGTAGTTCTCCCTTAGGCGAGCTCTATGTCTACCCACACGGACAATGGACACCGAAGGACGGAAACGCGTGGGAGATGGTTCACATCGACGAATGGGACAACAAACCCGACGGTAGCGTTCGCTCCGACGAAGAGCGGGTGCTCCTGAGCAACACACTTATAGCAGAGGAGCTTGTTGCGGCTGTCACTGAGGATCGTGACGTGGCGGCGGTATCTAACGGCCACGACGGCCGAGCGGCACTGGAAATGATTATGGCAGTCCACGAGTCCCAACGGCTGCAGACGAGGGTCGAGTTCCCACTTCGTAACCGTG
>JASLZO010000334.1 GCA_030754805.1 Dehalococcoidia bacterium | reverse complement strand
AGCTATCGGGTGGAAACCTCCAGCGAGTCGTTCTGGCCCGGGAACTCTCGCGGACTCCTCGTGTCCTGATCGCGTGTTACCCGACCCGTGGGCTTGACGTCAAAACCGCCGAGATGACCCGAAGCTTGCTGGTGTCCGCTCGGAAACAGGGCACCGCCGTGCTCCTCATTTCAGAGGACTTGGACGAGCTGTTCGCGCTGAGCGACCGTCTCTTCGTCATGTACGAGGGCGCTATCGTGCATGAGTCCAGCCCCAGGCAGACGACACCACGAGAGGTTGGGCTGGTCATGACCGGGCACGGCGTCGAATAACGCCGTGGCATCCGTAAGTGCGGTCCCTGGGGCCGCATGGCTCACCGCGGACGGCGCGATCCAGATGCTGCTCCGGACGGTCATCGCGATCGTGGCTGCCTTCTTGATCTTCGGAGTGTTCATGGCCGTAACTGGTCGTGATCCCTTGGAGGTATACGGGAAGGTATTCCAGGGGACCCTGGGTAGCAAGATCGGTCTCAGCGAGGTTGGGGTGCGGATGATTCCGTTCGTCCTGACCGCACTCGCGACGGCGCTGCCTGCTCGAGTCGGTCTCATCAATGTCGGCGGCGAAGGCCAGCGGTATGCCGGAGCCTGGGCCGCCACCGGCGCGGCATTGTTCCTCGCCGGTGGCCCCTTGATCACGATGATCCCGTTGATGGTCCTCGCCGGCTTTCTCGGGGGCGCGGCCTGGGCTGGGCTGGCGATGGTGCTTCGCATTTGGCGCGGCGTCAACGAGGTCATCTCCACTCTGCTCTTGAATTTCGTCGCGGTCCTCTTCGTCAATGTGTTCGTATTCGGCCCGTGGAAGAACGAGGGCGGGTTCGGGTACCCGTACACGGAGAATTTCACGCCGAACGCGATACTGCCGACCATCGCTGCGACACGATTCCATTGGGGTTTCGTGCTTCCGGTGGTCGGCGTCATCGCCGTCTACTTCGTCCTCAAGAAAACGAGCTGGGGTTACAACATCCGGGCGATCGGTGGAAACCCTGACGCGGCGCAGAGGCGAGGCATTCCCACGGCCAGGTACCTGCTCATCGCGATGCTTGTCGGCGGCGGGATCGCGGGCATCGCGGGGATGGCAGAGGTCTCCGGTATCCAGCACCATCTGCGGCCTGGGATCTCCAACAACTTCGGGTTTATGGGCTTCCTCGCGAGTTGGCTCGGGGAGCACAACCCGATCGCGATCGTCGGCGCGGGCTTTCTCTTGGCGCTGGTGTTCGTTGGCGGTGATCTCCTCCAGTTCAGCGCCAACCTCCCGTCGGCGGCGATGAACATATTGATCGGGCTGATCTTGTTCATGGTTCTCGGGTTTCGCCGATGGGGGGGCGTGCGGCGAACATGAGCACAGTGCTGTTGGTGCTCCAGGGAATGATTGCCGGCGCGGTCGGGCCGGGGATCTCCGTCTTGTACGCGACCTACGGCGAAGTGATCACCGAGCGTTCCGGCAGGATCAACCTTGGCGTCGAGGGCTCCATGCTCATGGGGGCGTGCTTCGGCTTCATCGCAACCGTCGAAAGCGGAAACCCGTTGGTCGGAGTTGCGGCCGGCGCCGTGGCCGGGGCGCTCTTGAGCCTCATATTCGCGTATCTGGTCGTCTATCGAGCGGCCAATCAACTCGCGACCGGCTTGGCGCTGACGATGTTCGGAGCGGGCATCACGGCCTGGGCTGGAAGATCGTACGTCGGTGTCGGCATTGGCGGCCTCAACCCGATTTCCATTCCATTCCTTTCGGACATTCCCATCGTTGGTCGAGCGCTG
>JASLZO010000333.1 GCA_030754805.1 Dehalococcoidia bacterium | reverse complement strand
ACATCCCGGTCGAGGCCGACATCGCGCCGTTCCCAAGCCGCCTTGCCGTGTCCGTTGAGGGCACCGAGGAGGGCACCGAGTCGCGGAGCTTCGAGCTTCCGTATCTGATCATAGCGGGTCCGCTGGGCGCTCAGCTCGGTGTCGATCCCAGGACGCCGATCTCCGAACCGTTCATCAAGAGAATCGAGGAGAGCAACACCTACGTCATCAACCTGGGAGGCGTCACCGAGACCCTTACAGAGGCGCGAGAGACGTTCGGCGACCAGCCGAATGTCTTCTTCACCGAGGAGATACAAGGCAGGTTCGACGAGGACATCGGCCTGACGGGCGAGAACCTGGCCAACGCCTACGCGGACCAGCACCATGCGACGGGGCAGCCCATCGTCGTCGTCGAGTTCGACATCGAAGGAACGAAGATCTTTGGAGAGCTGACTGAGCAGATCGCGGGCCTGTCGGACCACCAGGTCGCCATATTCCTAGACGAAGACGAGCTTATTTCGCCCGAAGTGACCACCGCCATCACAGCCGGTACGGCCATCATACAGGGTGCGGACTTCACCGTAGAGCGAGTGAGGGACCTCGCTCTACTGCTGGAGTCGGGCCGTCTACCGACTCCCATCGACTTGATCGCCGAGCGGGACGTCGACGCGATCTTAGGCGCGGATTCCCTGTCCAAGAGCGTGGTCGCGGGGCTCGTGGGTCTTGGCCTCGTCCTTCTGTTCATGGCCCTCTACTACCGCGTGCCGGGCGTTATCGCCGCGGTGGCGCTGGTCTTCTATGCTTTGCTGATCCTGGCCATATTCAAGATTCTGCCGATCACGCTGACCCTCTCGGGCGTCGGCGCGGTGATCCTGTCGATTGGCATGGCGGTGGACGCCAACATCCTGATATTCGAGCGCATGAAAGACGAGCTGCGCGCGGGCCGGACCCTGATGTCGGCCATCAACATCGGCTTCAATAGGGCATGGCCGGCCATCCGCGACGGCAACGTTTCGACGCTGATCACCTGCGCCATCCTGTTCTATTTCTCGGACCAGCTTGGGACCACGGTCGTGCAGGGATTCGCCAGTGCGCTTGCAATAGGCGTGTTGCTGAGCATGTTCAGCGCGATCGTCGTCAGCCGGACGATTCTAAGGGTCGTGGCGAACACCGGCATGTCCCACAGGCTCGAGTGGTTCGTCCCGTCAGGCGGGGCCGATCTGCCGCAACAGCGTATGGCGGCGCCGGTCGCCCAGAGGAGCTGAGCTTTGGACTTCGTCGGCAAAAGGTACTGGTTTCTGCTGGTCTCCATGATCGCCATAGTGCCCGGTGTGGTCTTTCTGATCATCGCTCCGGGCCTCAATCCCGGAATCGACTTCACCGGAGGGTCGACCGTAACGGTGGAGCTCAGCGACGACACGAGCCAGGAGGACGTCCGGCGACTGATCGTCGACTTCGGCGAGACGGACGCGGTGGTCCAGAACTTCGGAGACAACACATTTTTCATCCGCACCAAGGAGCTAGACGAGGGGCGGAAGAACGCCCTCCTGGAACTCATGGAGACGCGCTTGTCCCCGAGCGGAGTCGAGCTCCTGTCATTCGACCTGGTGTCTCCGGTCGTGGCCCGCAAGATCGTGGTAAACGGGTTCTGGATGGTGCTGGCGGCGGCCGTGGGAATCTTCGTCTACATATGGTGGGCGTTCCGCAACGTTCCCAGCCCCTACAGGTACGGACTGGCCGCCATCATAGCCCTGGTGCACGACACCCTGATCGTCGTCGGCATCTTCGCCATCCTCGGAGAGGTGGCGGGGACCGAGGTCAACTCCAT
>JASLZO010000332.1 GCA_030754805.1 Dehalococcoidia bacterium | reverse complement strand
CAGGAGACGGCCCTGAGACGGTATGGCCGTACGGGCTCGAAGAGGGTCAGTCTGTCGCCGAGTTCCTGGATCGATGGCGAAACCAGGACAGGACGGGAATCAAGAGATTGCTGCATATCTGGGAACTCACTAAGCCGGTCATCTCTGCGATCAACGGCTGGGCACTGGGTTGGGGAAGCTGGTACGCATTGGTACCCCATATCACGGTTGCTTCCGAACAAGCAGTGTTCGGGCAGCCTGAGGTTCGGCACATTTCGAATACCAACTTCATCTGGACGCTCCTTGCGGGATACAAGAACTCGCTTCGATACGGCTTAACCGGCGATCACGTTGACGCCGCGGAAGCCCTTCGGATCGGGCTGGTGCATAAGGTGGTCCCGCATGACGAGCTGATGGAGGAGTGCTTCACGATCGGAGAGCGGATAGCGCTCGTCAGCCCCGAGACGGTGAAGATTAACCTGGCCGTCGCGACCATGGGGCTCGAGATGATGGGGCTCCACAGCGCGTGGAATCTCAACGCCGAGTTGTCCGCTCTTGCTCACACGTCGCAGCGGGAGGAGTACAAGAAGAAACTGGAGGATGCCGGAAAGACCGGCGGGATGCGCGCGTATCTTCAGGAGCGAGATGCGCCTTTCCAGCCGGAGCCGTTCGGCCCGCGCTCGCAGCGCTGACGACGTTCGTTCGGATCTCGCGTCGGAAGGCCGGCCCCGTCGGGGCCGGCCTTCCTTTGCTACGAGAGAAACGATGCGGGCACGTAAAATCAAAGACAGAATGACTCGCATCATGGCGCTTGACCTCGGAACCGTTCGAACCGGTGTCGCGCTTTCTGACCCGACGCACACGATAGCAACTCCGTCTGACCACCCGGCCAAAGGGGCGGAAGCGACGGGGTTCGTGGATCAGATAAGAGATATGGCTGAGGCTGATGCGGTGGAGCGCATCATCGTGGGCATCCCCCGTTCCCTCGACGGGAAAAGAGGCCCGATGGCGCACTGGGCGGAAGGGATTCGTCGGGACCTCGCGGACGCTCTGTCCGTACCCGTGGATCCGTGGGACGAGCGATTCTCTTCAACCGAGGCAGCGCATCGAATGCGAGCTGGCGGTGCTTCATCACGCGACATCCGGGATCGATTGGACTCCGCCGCTGCGGCGGTGATCCTTGAGGACTACCTGAGCACCAGACGGTTCGAAAGAGCAGACGAAAATGACGCCGGGCAGTGTCGGTGACGAGACGCACCGGAATCATCGGATTTCCTCTCGGACATTCGATCTCTCCCGCTTTCCAACAGGCTGCGTTCGACGAACTCGGGCTTGATTGCTCCTACGAACGATGGCCGACTCCATCGGATGAACTGATGATGCGAATCCAGGGCCTGAAGAGCCCGGAAATTCTCGGTGCCAACGTGACCGTTCCCTACAAACAGGCAGTGATCGGCCTGGTTGATCGAGTCGACCCAGTTGCTCTCCGCATTGGCGCCATCAATACCGTCGTCCGGCAAGAGGATGGAACGCTCCATGGGCACAACACCGACGCGGAAGGTTTCATGCGCTCCCTAAGCTTCGACGGTGGATTCGACCCCGCCGGCTGTAGCGCGGTGATCCTGGGCGCGGGTGGTGCAGCAAGGGCGGTCGCCTTCGGATTAGCCGATGCCGGCATCGAGCGGATCACTATTTTGAACCGTACCGAAGAGAAGGCAACGAAACTCGCGGATGCGGTGGCACGAGCGACGTCCGTACGAGTTATCGGTGCACGATTGGGGGAGGGATCGACTTTCGAACGAGGGTCACCGCCGGACTTGATCGTCCAATGCACCTCG
>JASLZO010000331.1 GCA_030754805.1 Dehalococcoidia bacterium | reverse complement strand
AACGCGGCTATTGGATTCGCTCCGTGCTTTCGACGAATTGGTTGCAACTGCGATCAACGATGGAGTCGACCTGGTGCTGTTCTGCGGGGACGCGTATCGGACGCGAGACCCATCGCAAACGCACCAGCGTGAATTCGCCCGTCGCATCGCGCGACTGACTAATCACGGTATCCAGGTCTTCCTGCTCACCGGGAACCATGACCTTCCCAACGCCTTCGGACGGGCGACATCGCTCGAGATCTTTGACACGCTCAGCATCCCGAACGTGACGGTCGCACCAAGGCTCGGTTCGCACCGGATCGCGACCACCGGGGGGCCCGTGCAGGTGATCGCGGTCCCGTGGATGCGGCGGAGCTTCTTGGTGGCGCAAGAAGACACGAAGAACCTGTCGTTCGAAGAGCAGAACGAAGAAATGCAAGGATTCCTATCTACTTCGGTCGGGGGATTGATCGAAGAGATGGATCCGGAGGTTCCGACCCTCGTAGCCGTTCATGGAATGGTCGCGACGGCGACGGTCGGATCCGAACGCACGATGCTGCTGGGCACGGACTACGTGATGTTGCCCAGCATGTTCCAGGACCGGCGTGTAGATTACGTCGCGCTGGGCCACGTGCACAAATACCAACGATTGAGCGAAAGCCCTCCCACTGTTTACTCGGGAAGCGTCCACCGCGTCGACTTCTCCGAGGAAAAAGATGAGAAGGGGTTCGTTGTCATCAACATCGACCCCGGCATAGCGGGTAGCCGCGCGGTGAGAAGCGCGTTCAAGCCCGTCTGGTCCCGGCGGTTCGTGACGATTGAGGCGACCATTCAAGACGACGACCCCGAACCCACTGAGACGGTGTTGACAGCGATCAACAGGCATGAAGTTACCGACGCGGTGGTGCGAGTCGAGGTCGCGTTGCCCGAAGGTGTGACGCTCGACCTGCGGCGCGTGCGAGAGACGTTGGCGGAGGCGCATTCCGTAACTGGAATCAGCCTCAACGTTCAAAGGGCCCACCGTACCCGACTCGGAAACGCGATTACCGTAGAGGCTCTGAGCCCTCTGGAGATGCTAGATAGATATATGGAAGAACGTAAGATCCCACTGGACCGACAACAGGTGTTGAGACGATACGCCGCTCTGCTGATTGGTGAAGAAAGTATCGGGGACCAACCGGCTCAGACGTTGCCGCTCGATGATGCAGACGATGCTGACGAATCGTTGGAGCAGTGGCACACACGTATCGCCAGCCCGAACGAACTCGAGGGTGCTTTCGAGATACGGCGCCGTGTGTTCATCGATGAACAGGGAGTCGACCCAGAGATCGAGTGGGACGGGCAGGACGAAACCGCGGTTCACGCGATTGCGACGATCGACGGCCGCACGGTCGGAACAGGGCGGTTCCTCAAGACAGATGACCCGGAAGTCGTGCGGATCGGCCGGATGGCGGTCGTATCCGAGCATCGGCGGCGCGGGATCGGGGAGACGCTCCTGCGCATCCTGGAAGAACACGCCTCGTCACGCGGTGCCCTCCGCGCCACGCTTCATGCCCAGACTTACGTTAGGTCGTTCTACGCGTCGCACGGATACGTTGCTGAAGGAGAGACATTCGACGAAGCCGGAATCGAACACATAGCTATGCAGAAGGACATCTCAGAACCCCGGTCGGAACGCGGACAGAACGGCGAGGAAGGACCGATCGTCGGGAATAGAGAGGACGAAAGAGGCCTGTTTTGACAGCCGTCCCGAGTGAGATTAGGGGCCGAAGGTGAACGTGTGGAACGCGAATCGGTCAGATAGCGGGTGGAGCCGGAGCTCGTGTCGACCAACGGTGTCCGCTGCCACGATGCGGTACATACGGGGCTCATC
>JASLZO010000330.1 GCA_030754805.1 Dehalococcoidia bacterium | reverse complement strand
GTCGGGTACGTGAAGCCGGGGATCGGCTAGTCGTACTGCCGGACGCTGACGCCCCAGCGCTCCGAGTGTTTCGATCTGAGTTCGGTCAGCAGTTCTCGATATGGAGGTGTGTCGATGCCCTCCACGGACATGATGAACGCGTCCTCACCGTCGTCGGTGTAGTAGCCCTTTCTGCGTCCGGTGATCCGGAAGTCGTACTTCTTGTACAGGTTCTGCGCGACTTCATTCGAAACCCTGACTTCCAATGTCATCCGGGTGCACGACAGCAGCAGGCTCTGCTCGATCGATCCGATGAAAAGCAACTCTCCAATCCCCAACCCGCGGTGGGAGTTGCGCACGCCGACGCTAACGACGTGACCTTCCTCCAGCACGGTCCAGATTCCGAGGTAGCCGACCAGCAGTTCTTCGGTGGGCTCGAACGCTTCATCTTCCGGCCGTCGCAGAAATCGCCGGACCACCCCGGCCATGCGGCTACGTGGTGCTTCGGACGCTCCATCGCTCGTTTCCGCCGCGATCCCGGTCTCCATTGTCCATTCTTCGTGCCCGCGATCCGTGTCCCAGGCAACCAGGTAATAAGCAAGGTTGTTGTTCTTGAGTTCCCGCTTGAACGCGGGTGGCGGCCACATCGTCGGAAAGGCGTCTCGGTCGATCACCTTCACCTGAGGGATGTCCTCTTCAGTCATCGCGCGCAGTGCGTATGCCATGACCTCGGTGTCGACCATCGCTCTTACTTTCCTCGACCTGACGATGCGCGAATATTATCGCAGTACCCACCATCCCCCAAGGCACACTCCTAACCTTTCGGCAACGGGAAAGTAGCCCGACCGCAGTCGCTTTCTCGCTACGTTGGCGCGTGGCCGGTGAACGCGCCTTTATACTGTCAACCGATGGAAAACAGCCATAGAAAGGGCCGCTCGGGTGTCTGGTACAACGTCGGAATATTCTTCCGGCTCCAGGCGTTCCTCCTTCCCTACAAGGGGCAGTTAGCGCTCGTCTACCTGACGCTCCTCGCGTCGACACTGTTCATCCTCACGATTCCGGGTTTCGTCGGCGTTGCGGTCGACATCGTGGACCCCAGCGAGGACGGACCCCGACGCCTGCTTGGCATGGTCCCGTTGCCCGAGTCCGGGGAACTACAGGGGCTTTTCTTTCTCGCCGGAGCGATCGTCGCGGCCGCTATCTTCCGAGGCGTCGCCTCGTACGGACAGAGCTACTTCAGCCAAGCCATTTCCCAACGGCTGGCCTTCGATGTCCGCAACTCCCTCTATGACACTTTCCAGCGACAGAGTTTCTCCTTTTACGACAGGACGAGGACCGCCGAGTTGATGTCGCGCGCTACTGCCGATGTCGAGGCAGTGCGGATGCTGATCAGCTTCGGCCTCGTCCGTCTCGTTCAGATCGCACTCCTCCTGGTTTCCGTCACCCTCATCATGATGCAGATGAACTGGCAACTGGCCATGGTCACGCTGGCTGTTCTCCCGTTCCTCACCTACCGGACTACCGCGACCAGCCGACGCCTCCGTCCAATCTGGATGCGCGTCCAGGAGGGCATCGCGGCATTAAGCATGGTCCTCCAGGAAAATCTCTCGGGGATGCGGGTCGTCAAGGCGTTCGGCCGGGAGCGCGAGGAGTCCGCGAAGTTCCGGGAGCAGGCAAGCGTCGTCTACACGCAGAACCTGGAAGCCAATCAAGAACAGGCCATCAACACCTCGGTCATGACCTTTTCCGTCTACCTCGCCGCAGGGATTCAGCTTTGGTACGGAGGCATCCTCGTCAGCCGGGAGGTCATCTCCGCCGGGGATCTGACCGCGTTCCTGCTCCTCCTACTGACGATTACTGCATACGCACGGATGATCGGATGGCTCGGGA
>JASLZO010000032.1 GCA_030754805.1 Dehalococcoidia bacterium | reverse complement strand
GCCGCACCCAGAAGATGCGCTACGGGGAGAACCCGCACCAGGCTGCGGCACTCTATGAAGACATTGATGTTAACAGGGTGATGGCGGAGGGCGTTTTGGCTGCCAGGCAACTTCACGGGCGCGAGATGTCCTATAACAACGTGCTCGACGCCGACGCTGCGTGGGCAGTCGTTTGCGACTTTCCAGAGGCACCAACGATCGCGGTGATCAAGCACGGGAACCCGTGCGGGCTGGCATCTCGCGAGACGCTCCGGGCGGCGTACAATGCCGCGTTAGAAGGAGACCCGGTGTCTGCGTACGGCGGCATCGTGGCCACGAACCGACTCCTCGATCTTCCGACCGCTGAGGCGATTTCAGACACATTTTTCGAGATTGTCCTCGCACCCGCGTTCGAGAGAGATGCGTTGGCCCTACTGGAGAAGAAACGTAACCTCCGGCTGCTGGAGATGGGCGAAGCTGCACCAACTGCCCCGACGCTCGACATCCGACGGGTGCGGGGTGGATTGCTGATCCAATCGGCTGACAGAGGCGAGGAGGGAGAATGGAAGACGGTTACGAAGCGCGAACCGACAGAGCAGGAACTGGCCGATCTCCGATTCGCGTGGAGAGCCGCACGGCACGTGAAGTCGAACGCGATCGTGATTGCGAAAAACGGATCATTGCTGGGGATGGGGGCCGGTCAACCGAACCGGCTCGTCAGCGTATCGCTGGCGATTAACCTTGCAGGGGAAGGGTCGAAGGGAGCGGTCGTCGCGTCCGACGCGTTCTTCCCGTTCGCAGACGGCCTGGAAACCGCATTTCACGGGGGCATCGTCGCTGCGGTCCAGCCAGGCGGATCGGTGAGGGACCAAGAGGTGATCGACGCCGCGGATAAGGTGGGCGCGGCAATGGTTTTCACCGGGGTCCGCCACTTTCGTCACTAAAGTCGAGCGCGAGACCCGTTCGAAGTGGCGCTCATGCTGACCTTGGCGCTCTGAGCGGCTCGGGCACTATTGATGGCTAGCTCGGTCGACATCGTGATACCCGTGTACAACGAGGAACACTCGTTACCGCGATGCGTCGCGACGCTGATTCCCTTCTGCGGATCCCACCTCGGCAACTACGATTGGCAGGTGGTGATTGCGGATAACGGGTCGATCGACGGGACGCTTCGCGTTGCGGAACGGTTGGCCAGCGAGAATTTGGGGCATCTGCGTGTTGTCCACCTCGACGAGAAGGGGCGCGGGCGGGCGCTGAAACGGACATGGTCAGAGAGCGATGCCGATATCCGGATCTACATGGATGTCGACCTATCGACGGACCTCATACACCTGCCGGAGTTGGTCGATGCCGTTCGCGACGGGAGCCCGGTGGCCACGGGGTCGCGACTGAAACGCGGAGCCCACACGGCACGGTCGGCGAAGAGAGAGGTCATCTCGCGGATCTACAACCTGATCATTCGAGCGGTGTTCTGGAGTTCGTTCTCGGACGCGCAATGTGGGTTCAAGGCGGTCAACCGACGAACGGCGGAAGTGCTTGTTCCGCTGGTCCGAGACAACAACTGGTTTTTCGACACGGAGCTGCTGATCTTGGCCGAGCGAAATGGGTTCGGGATTACCGACATCCCGGTTTCGTGGGAAGAGGATCCGGATACGCGGGTCAAAGTCGTTTCGACGGCACTCGAAGATCTGAAGGGCCTGGCACGATTACGATTTGGCGGGGTTCCTCGGGTCAGAGCCAGGTAGGACAGGCGGTAAAGCACATCACCCGAACCGCTCATCGGCACCACGAGCGGCAGCGGGTCAAGTCGATTAGCCCGGGAGACCTCCACCACCGAGGCCACCGATGTAGGGAATGAAGGTGCTTCCGACTACGGCTAACCCGAGCGTTACCATGATGATGATGCTGGCGATTTGGAACTTGGTTATCGGGGTCCGACCGCCACCCCGAGAACGGGACCTCTTGGAGCGAGCTCCTCCCGCAGCGGCCCGTTCGGCTCGGGACCGTGCCTGAGCTTGTTCCTCGCGGTCCTGGACCCGGAGGCGCTCAAGGAATCCTCGGCGCGGCGATCCGGTCCCGCCGGGCCCCCGGTTGTTGCCGCCCGGACCGGAGTTCCGACCCTGTCGTGGAGCGTTCGAGCGTCGTCTGCTCATGGGGCCATAGTACCGACTTCAGGTCTTCCGGTGACAGTGTCGGATCCATGTGCGCCTGATTGCCGAACTGGTCTTCGCGGCGTGGCGGGGTCGATCAAAAGTGCGAGCGCATCTTGTGATCGCGTCACCAGCACGGAGCGAGGGAGGTCGAGGGAGCCTGCCTGGCCATGGAGGAGCCGGTCGATTGCATCTAAATGGCGCGCTCCGAAGCCTTCCCGGGTTCCTGCGACTGTCTCCAAGGCTCGCGTGTAAACCATCATCCGAATCAGCCTCGGGAGTCCGCCGTTCCGCAGCCGGTTCGGCGAAATGGTGACAGAGAACAGGTCATGTGAGATGGTCTCGACCTGCACGGCGTCCTGCCAGGCGCCCTCGGCAACAGTGGCCAGCGCTTCCTCCGCATCCGCCGACGCGGTTGCCGCTCTCAACAGGCCACTCCCGGATTGGGCGCGAAGAGATTCCATCAACGGGATTAACTCATTCCTGACTCTGTTCCGTAGATAACGGGGGTCGGTATTGGACCCATCGTACCTTGGCCGGAGCCGACGATACCTGAGATAGCGCTTCACTTCCGTCCGAGGGACGTCCAGAAGCGGTCTCACTAGTGAGACCGCAGGGGGGTTCGGTTGACCCGGGACTTGGGGGAGCGGAGCGATCGGTCGCATGCCGGATGTTCCACGCAAGCCCGCTCCGCGCATCAGATTCATGAGGACCGTTTCCACCTGGTCGTCAGCCGTGTGCGCAACTAGGAGCGTTTTCGCCTTTATCTCACGAGCTACGTCCGCGAATGCCGAATACCTGGCATAGCGAGCAGCAACTTCCAGCGAGGCGCGACGCGGGGGTTGACGGTAGTCATCAACCCGTCCGGGGACGACGTTCACGGGAATGCTGAGCCGTTTGCACAAACGCCGGACATACTTGGCGTCGGCGCTCGATGCCTTGCCACGCAGGGCGTGATCGACATGGACAGCATGAATCTGGATGCGCACCCGGTCCCGGACCTCGACACAAGCCGCGAGGAGGGAGACGGAATCGGGACCTCCGGAAACCCCGATCAGTAGAGGGCCGTCGTTGGCTACCAGGTCGTGGTCAGTCAGGAAACGGCGGACGTGACCCGCAAAAAGGTCGAGGGCTGGAGGCATTGGATTTTCAGGACGATGGGATCGTTGGCTCGGCGACGCCGTCCAGGTGATGCGTTTGGTTGGAGGCAAGGAGGACAAAGTTGCCCTCGCCCGGATCAGTCCCTAGGCGATGGCGCCACGTGAGGGCGCTCACGGCGGCCGGGTCCTGGCGGAGGCGCCCGTAGTTCGAAAGTGGCATGCCCAGCGCTCGACACAGGATTGAATACGTGGCGAATGCGTGCGAGACCAATAGGACGGGTTCTTCCGGCGCGTGGTCCTGGACGAACCGCATGACGGTGCCCCATGTGCGTGCCTGGGTCTCCTCGAGGGTCTCGCCACCGGGGAAGCGTGCGGTTCCCGCATCCGACATCCAGTGCGCGAAGAAATCCGGGAACTTATCCCGCATCTCGCCGAGCTTGACGCCATCCAGCTCGCCCAGGTCCATCTCCAGGAGGTCCTCCCGGGTCTCGACTTTGACCGGGTGCAGTCCAGCGATGCTATTGGCTGTATCGAGTGCCCGCCTGGAGGGGCTCGAGTAGATCGCGGCCACGGGTTCGTCCCGGAACCGCTTCGCAAGCGCGCCCGCCTGAGCCACGCCCACCTCATTCAAGGGCATATCTCGCCGACCTTGGGCACGTCCCTCGTGATTCCAGTCGGTCTCCCCATGGCGGATCAAGTAGAGGGGCAAGGTGATCAGCCCTTCGCCTGCCGACGCTGGAGCACGATTGCCGAGCGATGGATGGAGACCCACGTATCGGGGAGACCAACCGCCGCGAGCACCTGGTCCGGCCTTCCCGTTCCCTCCGTGTCGGCCCGAAGGTTCATCGTCATGGAGTACTCGATTTCGGGCCCCTCGTCCCAGCTCCTCAGCCTAATGTCGAAGACGAGTCTTCGGAGGTCGTACTCGCGCGTCTCATCCTCACGGCGGTGCTGCCAGGGGAATTCCTTCGCGGCTAGGAATTCAGAAATCGATTCCTCCACGACGGTTCGCGTCTGCGATGCGGTGCCGAGGCAGCCGGTGACCGAGTACTCGGCCGAATGAACGAGCGATTGCAGCGACGGCAGCGATGGGGGCACCTCCTCGACCGCGCTTGTTTCCAGACCGTCAGGCATCTGGGGCCTCAGCATCTTCATCAGCGTGAGCGGCGAAACACGGCGTTCGAGATACACGTCCATCAACTCTGCCTGCCCCGTGGCACCGACGGAGAGGGGGGCGGCAAGCGAGATGCGTGGACGCGGAACGAATCCTTCTGAATAGGCGAGTGGGACCGCCGCACGGCGCAGCGTTCGGTGCCACACGCGCATGAGGTCGAGGTGGGAAATGAAACGGATGGCGTCGCCTTTGGCGAATTCGATCCGTAGGCGCTGAGCAATCACTCCCCCTCGCTCCGGATCAGAACCTCTTCGATTCTGGAGCCATTCATGCGGGCGATAGTGAGGGTGTAGCGTCCGTATTCGACCGTCTCATCTTCGGTCGGGATGTGGCCGAGGCGGGTCATGATGAATCCTGCCACGGTTTCGTAGTCGGTGCCGCCATCCGGGAGCGAGATGTCCAGTTGTTCGTTCAAGTCTTCGATGTTCATGAACCCGTTGACCTGCGCGGTTCGCTCATCCAATTTCTGGAAGATGGTGCGTTCGCCCTCTTCTTCTACGCGTCCGACCACTTCCTCGACCAGCCTGCGCAGGGTGACCAGGCCGGCAATCCCGCCGAACTCGTCCACGACAAGCGAAACCGGAGAACGGTCCGCGCGCATCTCTTGCAGCAGGTCGGAGATCCGCTTCGTCTCAGGCACATAGTGTGCTTCCCGGAGCGAGGATGTGATTGAACTGTTCATCAGCAGGTCGCCCGCGGCCTGGCTCCGCAGGACGTCTTTGATCGACACGAAACCGATGCCCTGGTCGGGGTCATTGTCAAACACCGGGAATCTCGAGTGAGCCTGCTCGGCATAGGTGGTGAGGAATTCGCTGAATGTCGTACCTGCCTTAATCCATGCGATTTCGGAACGGGGAGTCATAATCTCGCGGACCATCCGGTCTCCGAAACGGAAGACATTCTGAACCAACTCGGCCTCGTGCTCTTCAACTGTCCCTGCTTCGACCCCGGTGGTGACAAGGGTCTGGAGTTCGTCGGCGGTCGTTGGGCCCCCGGAGGATCTTCCGACGACGCGGGCGACACCGGTCGCGTAAAGGTTGAAGATGAAAGCAACGGGAGCCAGGAGAAGCGACAGTAGGCGAAACGGATGGACGGCGAACACGATCGTGCGCTCCGCGTGACGCGAGGCAACCGTCTTTGGCGTGATCTCACCGATGACAAGGAGCGCGATCGTGACGGTGCCAGTGGCCCAGAGCACCGCGGTGGCATTCGACGTGCCGAACACCGAGACTGAGATGGTCGTGGCCAGCGCGGCCGCGGCCGTGTTGAAAAGGTTGTTCCCGACGAGCACCGTAGAAAGGAATTTCTCTGGTCGTTCCATCAGACGCTCGACGGTTGCGGCACTCGCTGACCCAGTTGCGGCCAGATGGCGCAACCGATGGCGCTGAGTCGCAAGGAAAGCGGCCTCGGTGCCTGAGAAAAAGGCCGAAAAGAGGAGGCACGCGCCAAGGATGGCGATGCTGAAGGGTTCCACGTTTTGCATCAGAAGGTCACTCCAACCCGAACCGACCGAACCTCGGCGGTATCGGGATTCCGCGGGGGACGAATACGATTATCGTTGCATTTTTCAGGGAGCGAGGTCGGCATCGAGATAATCAATTCATGAGACGGCCCACATAGGGAGCCGGATCCATCGTTAGAATTGACAGCACTTCCCCAAATGGTCGGGGCATGGTGATTGCCCTTGGATTGGTTCTTGGCGTCTCGGGTTGGTGGTTGCTCTGGGCCGTCAAAACCCCCTGGAATCCGCTGGCGTTCTGGGCGCTCTGGACGGGCGCGGCCTTGCTGATGTGGGCAGTAACGACCACCGGATACCCCTCCATCCGTCGCCACCTGGCACTGTCAGCAATGTCGGTGCCGCTCTGGTGGTGGTTCGAGATAGTGAACGCTCGAGTCGCGAACTGGGAGTACGTCTACGACGAGGAGTACGTGCTGTTGCTCTACGGCTTCCTTTCGACGATCGCGTTTTCCACGGTCGTTCCGGCGATCGTCGCTGCGACCTCGCTCTGGGAACGAGCGACCGGATCTGCTGCTCCTGACACGATCGCAATCGAAATGTCTCAGCCGTCTCCGCAGTGGTTACTTGGTCTCGGTTTCGCTCTCCAGGGTCTGGTGCTCATTCTTCCCATCGTATTCTACCCACTGACGTGGATCGCGCCATTCCTAATCGCCGATGGACTCCTGGTAGCAGCCGGAGGGAGAGGACTCACGCGTGACATCATTCGGGGTCGATGGCGTGAAGCGCTGCTCATCGGGGCCGCGGGAATCACGTGCGGGGTTCTATGGGAATTCTGGAATTTCTGGGCGTACCCGAAATGGGAGTACGAGATTCCACTCCTGGGCTTCGGCAAAGTATTCGAGATGCCGATCCTCGGATACGGTGGTTACGTGCCATTCGCTTGGTCGGTGGTGCAGACCGTCCGACTCGCCGATCGGTTACTCGAACGTCGGTGGACGCCCAGGAGGAAACGGGGCGTTCAGACAGGAACCCCGGTCCGGCAACTCGACGGGTGATCGGTCGGGTGCTACATCCCCTCGCCGACGGCAAGCATGTTGCCGTAGAGGCGAAGGCCATCGGAGTCCTGAAGCTCCCAAACGTCTTCCAGAACGAAGGCCAATAGCCCCACGATGTCGCTCCGAGCCGCTGAACTCATCTCGGGCCGAATCTCAGGGAACTTGGTTATCGCCTCCGCCAACTGAAGGGCGGACTCGTCCACATTATCGACGCGTTCGCGTTGTGTGGAAAGGTTTGGGGTGATCCGGTCACTGCCGCACGCGCTGACTTCCCAATTCATATCCGAAGTTTCCACCCTGCTCCCTCCGATTCCGAGACTGAGGGCGGGATCAACAGATCGACGGTTGCTTTCAGTTGGCCCGACGTCTAACCCGTGTATGTTGGTGGTCTACAATGGCAACTTCTAGCGCGACGAGACCAGAACTGAGTTCCATTTCTGGTCGCTCGAAAGCTTGAGCGATGCAAGTTCTGACACCGACGCCGCGATACACTGGGGCAGCTTTGGATAAGGTGCTCATGACGGCTGTCGCTGCAACAGGATTCAGCATCCATGAAGGGAGAGCGGACCCCTGGGACCCATACCTCCGGAGATGGGAGGGTGGGCGAGACGGGGCCGATACGGTCTACGGCATCGTGGAGATCGCCTCCGGTCCGGCGACCGACGTGGCGGGCGTGGTCTGGGACGCGGTGGATGCTGCTTTCGCCGAACCGCGATTGAGCATCACTCGTCTGTTCAATCAGGCTTTGACCAACGCCCACGAAAGCCTTTCAGACTATGCCGCACGAGACTGGAAAGCAGGCGTCACGCTTGCGGCGATGCGTGGTGACGAGATCTATGTGGCTTGGGCCGGACCTTCGCTCGCGCTGTTCACAAGCGAAACGGACGGACTCCTCAGGCCCAGTCAAGGCGGCGATGATTCGGATCTGCTGGACGTTCCGCTTGGAGCTGAAGGTGAATTGACGCCCCGGCTGGTCCGACGCCCGGTCGCTCCCGAAGTCGAATTGGTGTTGTCGTGGACCTCGCTCTCTGAACGAGTCAACGACCGGGCGCTGGAGGCGCTGCTCGCGGCAGGATCCGACGGGTCTGCGCAGGCCATCTATCGGCTGGTCGATAACGAGCGCGAATTCGCCGCCCTGGTCGCGAGATTCCGGCCGCAGGGCGAATAGCCGGCATTTTGCGCGTCCTGGGGATCGAATCGTCATGTGATGAAAGCGGAATCGCCGTCGTCGAGGACGGACGCCAGATCGTCGCACATGCGCTCGCGAGCCAGGCCGACCTCCATAACCGGTTCGGCGGAGTGGTCCCAGAGATCGCATCCAGGCAACACCTGACGTCGTTTCCGGCCTTGTTGAAGGACATGATGAGTGACGGACCGCAGGCGCTGGGGATCGAAGCGGTCGCGGTAACGTACGGCCCAGGCCTGGCCGGCTCCCTCTTAGTGGGCCTCAATTTCGCGAAGGCGCTGGCCTTCTCGTGGGACCTCCCATTGCTTGGCGTTCATCACCTCGAAGGACACCTGTACGCGAACTGGATCGAGGACGGGCAGTGGGACGATGAACACAAGGGAGACCCTCCCTCCCCGTCGGTCGCACTGATCGCCTCAGGGGGCCACACGGATCTCGTGTTGATCAACGGACACGGGGATTATCGACTACTTGGGAGGACTCGCGATGACGCAGTTGGGGAAGGGTTCGACAAAGTGGCGAGGATGCTTGGCCTCGGATTTCCGGGAGGTCCGCCGGTCGAACAGGCCGCAACTCATTCCCATGATCCGGTTTCATTTCCGCGACCACGGATCCGGGACTCACGCGATTTCAGCTTCAGCGGCCTGAAATCTGCCGTCCTTCGGGCGGTTGATGAACGTGGAGGGACAGACGGGTTGTCCACCGGGCAGGTCAACGATCTAGCAGCAGGGTTCCAGCAGGCGGCGATTGAAGTGCTGGCGACCAGGCTGCGGGACGCTGCGAAAGACTACGGCGCCAAAGCCGTGATGCTTTCGGGCGGCGTGGCTGCGAATGGTGCCCTGAGACGAGAGGTCTTGGCTCGGGTGCCGCTTCCCCTCTGGTGCCCGCGACCAAGTCTGTGCACCGATAACGGAGTGATGATTGCGGCAGGCGCCCATTTCCTGCTTGAG
>JASLZO010000329.1 GCA_030754805.1 Dehalococcoidia bacterium | reverse complement strand
GCCGGAGTTCAGCCGTCGAAGAGAAGGGGCAACGCCGGCGATTGCCTGACTCCATCCGAACTCGTTGACGATCGCCTGGAAGAACGCAGAGAAACCGTAAAACCCGACCCCATCCGTGTATGCGGTCATCGCGGTGCCGGTAACGGCAAGCCGCCAGCCGTAGAAGACGCGCCGTGGGTGCCGGATGACTCCCAGGACTGAGTTTCGAATCGCCAAAGTTGTTCCCGTATTTACTACCGAACTGGCAGTCGTTAAGCGGTTATCCAGAAGGCTAACGCGAGTGGGTTACTTCGCGAACCAGCCTTGATGACGGACGAGCGGCCACACAGCAAATACCAAGAGTCCCACGAGGACGACGATCAACCCCCAGTTTACGGTTGATCCGGGCTTTCCGATGGCTACCATCACCTCGAACCTCCCTTCCCCAGAGATGGTTTCGCTGGTGATCAGCCCGGTAATAGTCCGTGCCCCCGGTTCCTCGACCGATAACGCCGCGACGTATGCGCTCGACCCCGGAGCATTGGCCATACGCTGGTGCGGTCCGGTCTCCTTCGACCTACTCTCTTGATCTCGGAGCGAAATGAGGACCTCCGCGTCGGTGACCCCAACGCCGGTTCCTAGTTCGGTAACGATGGCGGTGACGTGTACGTCGCCGACAGACGAGGTCGAACGTACCGTGACCTCGAAGGGTCCTGCCGGTCCGACAAGAATCTCTCGCTCCGTTCCACCGACCCCATGAGCGCTCACCGGCAATGGTCCCAACGCCGCCAAGCCTACGGTCCAGACGATGAACAGTGCGCAAACGGACAACAGTCGGGTCATTGCTGTCATGCGGGTTGGCCCGCGAGATGTTATTGGAGCCGCTTCGCGCACTGTTCTCTCGTCCTCATCTTTTGAAGTTCATGCTCCGACCGCGACAGGGTAGAAGTGGCGTTGAATTAGTGCTAGCGGTCGCATCGTCCGTCCGGCCAAGTGGGAGAGGGCGTTCATCACCACGTCTGGCACCGAATCGCCCACCGCCACAATAGCTGGCGCCGGAACGGGCCGTGCGAGCATTGGAGTCGGCTCCAGACGTGGGGGTGGCGCCAGCAAGCTATCGGGTAATAAAGGTGCCTTCCATCCGGTCGCGTCGACACGGCGGAGTGCTACGACAACGCGAGCGCTATCGCCATCGTCGCGATCAAACCAAAATCAGCGTTCCGACCGATCTTCGAAGTCGTCACGACATCCGACGGTTCGGGGGTCGCGTTGATCACTCCGCAGGACGCGGATCAGCCGCCGTTGGACGGCTCTCCGTGTTCTTGGTGGAGGCGGGGGAGAGTCGAACTCCCCGTCCAAAGGTTGTCCCGAGTGGAGCGCTACAGGCTTAGTCGGTCTATTTAATTCTCATCGATCGGGGCCCCGGCCAACAGGGTCCCCGTCAACCAGCCGGAAAGTCTTAGGTCGGCGGGCCCCGACGACCCGTCAACAGCACCCCGCTGATTTGTCGCTCGGCGCCGTCCGCGAGGGAAAACGACCCCGAACGTCGCTACCTTAAGTTAGGCAGCGAGAGCTAGGCGTTGGTTGTTGCCAGCTACTTTTGTGCCGCGTGTTTAACGAGATCACGGCACCTCGGCCTGCTCTCTCACCGGGAGGAGCCCCTGTCGAAACCACGCGCCCCCATCCGATGCCGACCGCCCATCGAGTTCATTGGCCACGGTCAGCACAAGTATACGCACGAGCACATTACGCTCGGACGCGCATTGCCCGCTGCATCTCGCGCTCGGCGTCTCGACTCGCCATCAACCGCCGTTTGTCGTACCGTTTCCGGCCGCGGCCCAGCGCGATCTGGAGCTTCGCTCGGTGCCGGGTGATGTACAGGCGTAGCGGCACCA
>JASLZO010000328.1 GCA_030754805.1 Dehalococcoidia bacterium | reverse complement strand
CACGTGGGCGTTCGCCGATCGACAATGGTAATTCCGACCAGTCGACCGGCTCGAACTGCGCTCCGACGGTGGATCCGGTCGTCGCCCCAGTCGCTTCGGATCGCAGAGGCCCGAAGTTGAAATTTTCACCAGGAGGCGAAGGCGCCAGCCCTGTGATTGGTTCCTCCGAAGGATCGTCAGCAGATGACGGATCCAGGGCAGCATCAGGATCCGTTGGCAGCTCTGGCGATGCAGAGCGCGAGTCTCCGATTGGAGCGGAGACCTCCGTCGCCGGAGGAGGGGCGGTTCCAATCGCGGCTCCGGACAGGTCTGGTTCGGCAGGAGTCGAAGAGGTCGCCGAACCCGATAGCCCTGATCCAGCCGTCGGGTTTGTTTCGTTGGCCAATCCCGGCACAAAAAGATCACGCTGGAGATCTCTAATAGTCACGGGGACCTCGGCCTCATGAACGATCAGTTCATCAAGTTGAGCTTCGCCGTAGATGCCAAGGGCTACGTACCCGATCATCGTCAACAGGAGTGCGCCACCGACCACGACGAATGCTGTACCGACCGCTCTTGCGAGGACCGGTCTTGGAAGAGCAAGTCCCATCATTCGGTTTTCCGTTCCATCGACACTCCCGATATGTTACTGACGTATACGTGAACAAGGGTCACCGTGCCTAAGGGCGAACCGCTGCTGAGTCCGCCATTTCGTTGCCAGGACTGCCGGTGACCCCCATTACGAATCGCTGGATGCGCCTGCCGGGAATTCGACTTTCCTGACGGATGGCATGAGAGAGAACGAATGGCTCGGCCTGGCGCCCCTCGACGCGAACGAGGGCCAGCTGCCCAACAGACGCAGATCAGGATTCGTCTCATAGTGCCCGGCAGCCTGCCCTCGGGTGCCTAAGGGGTCAAAGTGAGTCTCTGCGCCGAATCCGGCCTGAACTAGACATCCTTGATCGGTGTGGGCGGGACTGCCGCCCCATCGACGGCTAGACTTCCGTCAGAAACCATGAATGACGGAGGCCAACTTGCCTGAGCAAATGACCCATGGCGAACGCGTATCGGCGACCTTGCGCGGTGAGGAAGTCGATCGGCCCGCGGCAAGCATGTGGCGCCATCACTTTGCGGACGAACGGACGGGCGACGGACTTGCCAGCGCGGCGCTTCGGTTCCAGAAAAACTTCGATTGGGACTTCGTGAAGATCAACCCACGCGCGACGTACCACGCAGAAGCATTCGGGATGCCGTTCCAGTTTCTCGAGAATGATCATCCACAGGTCATCGATACCCTGGTCAAGGAACCCGAAGACTGGCGAAAAATCGAAGCACAGGGCCTGGACCAAGCCGTGCTGTCGGAACACCTGCGGGCTCTCGAGTTGGTCGTGAAGAGCGTCGGTGGAGACACGCCGATCCTGATGACTGTATTCAATCCGATCTCGATCGCCGCGCGCTTCACGCCCTCGGGGCGGTTATTCGCGCAGCACCTCCGAGAACACTTCGATGAGGTCGGACCTGCACTCGATGCGGTCACGGAGACGTTCACCCGATTCGCAAAGGCCTGCCTTGACCGCGGAGCAAGAGGGATCTTTTTCGCCACCACGGCATGGGCAATGAGGAAACGTCTGACGGAAGAGGAGTACACGAGGTTCGGCCGACCGTACGACCTGAAAGTGCTGGACGCTGCCTCGGAAGGATCGTTCAACCTGATGCACGTCTGCCAGGACCAATCCATGCTCCGCCTGTTGGGTGACTACCCGGCGCACGCGTTCAATTGGGATGTCCTCGGGAAGGAGAACCCCTCGCTATCGGAGGGGCAGGGATGGGTCCGGGACCGTCCGGTGATCGGGGGCATCCCGCATGAATCACTGTTGGTCGATGCAAACCCTGGAGAGATTGCCT
>JASLZO010000327.1 GCA_030754805.1 Dehalococcoidia bacterium | reverse complement strand
GTTCTGGATTCGGAAGAAGCCGTCGCCTTCGATCACGAGGTCGAGGTCGGCGTCGGTCTGCTTGAACTCGCCCTGTGAGAAGATGCGCTGCGTCGAGGCGACGCGGCTGCCGTGACCGACCTGAATCCCGGTGGGGATCTCGGTCCCGGAGCCGGACGTGGCTCCAGGCGTCATCAGCGTCTGGTAGATCAGGTCCTGGAAGTCGATGCGCGTTCGCTTGAAGCCGTTCGTGTTGACGTTCGCGAGGTTGTTCGCGATCGTGTCGATCGCGAGTTCCTGCGCGTTCATCCCTGAAGCCGAAGAGTACAGTGCGCGTATCATGTCTAGTTACCTCCACCCACGCGTTGGATGAGCATGTTTAGGCTGTTGTCGGAGACGAGGATCGCCCGCTGGTACGCTTCGTATCCACGCACCATGTGGATGAGCTTCGCCATCTCCTGAACCATGTTGACGTTGCTCCCCTCGAGCGTCTGCTGACGGACCTGCGGATCGGTTGCGACCCGCGGGATGGTTTGGTCGTCAAGCGGCGTGAGGAGAGAGTGACCGGCCTTACGTAGCGGCACTCGACCGTCGACGCGGTCGAATCGGACGATTTTCAATCGGTCCACGTAGTTTTTGTCGACGTACACCTCGCCGGTGTTGGTGATTTCGATCTCGCCGCCGTTCGCGGTGATCGGTCCCGCCGTGCCGAGCACGGGGAGACTGTTCTGGGTTACGATCGTGCCGGAGGGGCTGAGCGTGAAGTTGCCCGCGCGCGTGTAGCGCTCGCCTTCGGGGGTCTCGACGGTGAAGAAGCCGTTGCCGTCGTCGGCTAACGACAGATCCAGAGGGTTGCCCGTCGTGCGGATGCTTCCGAGCTCGAAGTCGGTGTAGGAACGGAAGACCAGCATGGGCGAGAGCGCGGATCGGCCCTTGGCGTCGGCCTTATCTCCGGCCATGTGAAACGTGGCGAAATCCTGGCGAAATCCCGGCGTGGAGGCGTTGGCGAGGTTGTTGGAGATAACCTCGGACATAGCCTCATGCGCCAGCATGCCAGAGGCAGCCGTATAGATACCTTGCAGCATTCGGAATGACTCCTCTCGTCTCTTGGGGGGTCACCGAGCAACATGCGTGCCACGGCCGGGAACGGGCGCAAGAACCCCCTTATAGCGCGCATTTAGCGGGATTGGGGAGCCGAGTAGACGGCGTCACGCGGTGGGAAAACTTGGGCCGCCGGGCAGGGCCGCCCGGAACGAATTACCCAGGCCGGCGCCGGAAATGGAAAAGGGCGCCCGACTGAAGCGGGCGCCCGTCGTCTGGTGGTACCTAACGGTGGTGAGAGCCGTTAGGGACGGCTTGCGCGGGAGCCTACGCGGAGTGAACCGGTAGGCAAGGTCTGCCGGAGGAGTCGCTACGCCGACCGCGAGACGATATCCGCCGTGTCGAATATCGACGAGCCGGCCCGAACGAGAGTCCGCGCGCGAGTCAGCGCGGACGCCTCCTCGGCGAAGTCAGCATCTCGGGTAACGGACTCCGCGTTGTGGGTCTGGCCATGATCATCCGGCTGCTGCTCGGCCCTTCCCCAAGAGCATGACGGCCCGAACTCCGCCTGATCTGAGTCACCGCGGTGCCGGCAGTTTCCAGGTCCCCCGCGGAAGCCCTGTTCATGCAACAGGCCACGATCAGCCATGGGTCGTCTCGACCCCACCTGCGTGCCGTCCACGCCGTTCGTGCCGGGACCGACAGTCTGATGGGTGACGTCGATCTGGGCCGAGATGTCGCCCAGGAAGAATGCAAAAGCCGATCGTTCCAGATCCATGATGGCGACGGAGGAACCTCTCCCATCTGCGCGAGGAAGAGCGACAAGGGGCCCCGCTGTGGACAGATCCTCAACGGGGCGGTGAAGAGATGCTCATGTAATTGTTCGTCT
>JASLZO010000326.1 GCA_030754805.1 Dehalococcoidia bacterium | reverse complement strand
CAATCCCCCACCGGGCTACATCCCCGATGTCTCGCTGTGGATGTACGCACGGAACACGGCGTTGTTGACCGTCGTCGCCTTCCTGCTCCTCGCAGGTTCGCTCCGGCTGTTCGGCCACCTCGAGGGCGACCTCACCGAGAACATCTGAGTCCGCCGTGAACCTCCCCGTCGGCGCCCTCGAGGTCGACCACGTCACCAAGACGTTCCGCCTATACCAGGAGCAGTTCCGAACCCTCAAGGAGCGCGCCCTGCATCTGGGACGCATCCCGTTCCATGAGTTCGACGCCGTCCACGACGTGGACTTCAAGGTCAAGCCGGGCCAGATGGTGGGCCTCCTCGGACACAACGGTTCAGGCAAATCGACGCTGCTCAAGTGCATCGCCGGCACGATGCAACCGACCGCCGGGAGCATTCGGCTGAACGGCCGCATGGCCGCCCTGCTGGAGTTGGGGGCCGGCTTTCACCGGGAGTTGACTGGTCGGGAGAACCTCTTCCTCGCCGGTTCGATCATGGGGTATTCGAAGCGCTACATCAGCACTGTCTTCGACGACATCGTCGCCTTCGCCGAACTCGAGCAGTTCATCGACAACCAAGTGAAGCACTATTCGTCAGGCATGTTCGCCCGCCTTGGATTCGCCCTCGCTGTCAACATCGAACCTGAAATCCTCCTGATCGACGAGATTCTGGCCGTGGGCGATGAAGCCTTCCAGCAGAAGTGCCTCGACCGGTTCCGCACCTTTCGCGAACAGGGTGTGACGATGCTGTTCGTCACCCACGACACCGATCTAGCAGCAACTATCTGCGACGAGTTGGTGATTCTCGACCGGGGTCACATAATCGCTTACGGCGACCCTCTAGAGGCAGCGGCCACATATCGGAACATGCTCTTCCATGGCGAGTCCGTCGGCGAGCGAGGACCCACACAGGAAATCGACGGACTCATCGTTGACAACGTCGCCATCGAGTCTCCCGACTGCTCGACCGGCACGATTCGGCCAGGTGATCGAATCGACCTCGTCGTCGACCTCTTCATCGCCAAACCGATCGAGGATCTGGTCGTCGCGTACGCAGTACGAGATCAGACTTACGGTCTCGTCAACTCCTCCAACTCAAGCCTTCTCGGCGTCGACTTGGCCGGCCTCGGCGGAGCAGTACGGATCACCTTCCACTTCGGTGAGCTCCGACTCCTCGATGGTGTCTACGAGATCGATATCGGCGCCCACTCTCTCGACGGCCTCCACCAATTCGCACAGTTGGACTCCGCTGCACAGCTTCGCGCTTTCGGTGCGTCCAAGGGAACGGGCGTTGCCGATCTGGCCGTTTCGTGCTCGCTCAAAGGCGACTGACGACTTCACAGACTCGGCCTGCTCTCAGTATTTTCACTACCACCGAGTCTTCGATCGGTAACGAGGCCGACTCGATACCTCCAGGTCAGGCATCGTCTTCGACACCAGCCGTATACTTGGGTGCTCTAGCTAGGCAGGAATGAGGTAACTGGCGTGAAGGTAGTTCTGTTGGCGGGCGGACTCGGTACCCGCCTTCGCGAAGAGACCGAATACCGGCCGAAGCCGATGGTCGAGGTCGGTGGGCGCCCGATCCTCTGGCACATCATGAAGGGCTTCGCCCACCACGGCATCTCCGACTTCGTGATCTGCACCGGCTACCGCGGTGAGGTCATCAAGGACTTCTTCCTCAACTACGAGGGGCGTACGCACGACTTCACAGTCCGCCTCGGCCAGCCTGCTGAGGTCTCCTACCACAGTGCCCACGAGGAGGACGGCTGGCAGGTGACCGTCGCCGACACCGGCCAGACCACCATGACCGGTGGTCGCGTCAACCGGATCCAGGACCACATCGGCGACGAACGCTTCATG
The DNA here is from genome assembly GCA_030754805.1 of Dehalococcoidia bacterium. Taxonomy (GTDB): domain Bacteria; phylum Chloroflexota; class Dehalococcoidia; order UBA6926; family UBA6926; genus JASLZO01. Next base: position 37 of record JASLZO010000326.1, on the reverse strand, counting down.
GTCACCTACGGCGACGGCCTCGCCGACGTCGACATCC
>JASLZO010000325.1 GCA_030754805.1 Dehalococcoidia bacterium | reverse complement strand
CGTCAGTAGGTCGGCGTCCACGTCGACGCCCCGGTTTCGGCCGGTGTCACGCACGAGGACTCGGGTTAGTTTGACCGGCAACCCGATGTTATCGATAAGGGACTCGGAACGGGTAGCCAACGCTCGAACGAGGCCAACTCCGACGACCCCCATCCCGAGGAGGCCGATCCCGATGTATCCACGTTCCCTGGGCCCGGCAACAGCCTCGTTAGCCACTCGCGCTTCTCCGCGGGAACAGCTCTCGGTCCTGATTGATCTGCTTGAGGACCCAGGCATATCGGTAACTGGACACGCCGCCGGTCGGTAAGCTCAACCGACCGATCTCCACCAGCTCCTCTCGACGTTGGAGGAGCCACGCGTTCAGCGCTTGAGATTCCAGTCGAGACACGTGACGGTCTTCCACTTCACGGACCTCTGGTTCACCCACCGCCTTGATCACGAAGACGCCAGATTGCCCATAGAGAGGCTGGCTCACTGTGTCAGGTTCAAGTTCGAACATGACGGCGTCGAACGCCTCCCGGACACCCGGCGGGACCCACCCAAGATCGCCTCCCGATTCTTGCGTTTGGATGTCACGCGACATTTCTCTGGCGACGGCGCCGAAATCTTCGCCCGAATCGATCCTGGCGACCGCCGTTCGCGCCGATTCGATGTCCGAGAGTTGGATCACGAGCAGGTACCGCTGCGATAGCGTCGTGGGGAGACTCGCTTTCAGTGAGAGTTCCAATTTTTCCCGCAGAACCTCAGCCTCGGCGACGTCTCTGAAAGTCGATTCGCTGATTCCCAGGAGGGCCAATCTTCGCCGGTATCGCTCCTGATACTCAGATTCCGGATAGGAGTCATCCTGGGCAAGAGTGGCTCCGAGAATCTGGCTCCTCACTTTGAAGTCGACCTCTTCCTCCGAGGCCGTGATCCCTTCTTGGCTGGCGAACTGCGCGACGATTTCCTGACGCTCGATCTCCGCGAGCATGTCAAAGATCAAGTTGTTTAATGTCTCCAGTTGGAAGGCACCGGTTGCCTGTGCCTGGGCGATCACCATGCGGGTTCGCGTCAAGTAGTCACCCCAGGAATACCGAGTCTCGTTCACGATGAGGGCGGTTTCCTGGTGGGGGCGGACGAACACAACGTAATACCCGGTTGCTGGTATCACGAGAGCGAGAATCAGGCTGAGCAGACCCGCGACTATAGCGACTCGTCCGGCTCGGAACCGACGCCGTCGTTCTGCCTGACGGCGTCTGCCAACCGGAACCAGAGGCGCGTCCGCGACGTCGCCTTCGGGCGACGTAGGTTGATCCGTAGCCAAGAAAATCCCCCGACCCTTTCTGGCCTAGTTTACACACCGGTCGGGTTGGGACTGAGTGGCGTTGTGTCTATCTGTCGCGTGTCACCGGGACAGGATTGCGAGAACGATCCGTCGTGAACGGCAAGAGCCCGACCTGGCGTGCCCGTTTGATCTGGTTCGAGAGCGTCCTCTGGTGCTTCGCGCAGGTGCCCGTTTTTCGTCGGGGTTCGATCCGGCCTCTCTCCGAGATGTACCGCCGTAACCCCTCGGCGGCCTTGTAGTCGATGACAGTGTCTTTGTTCGCACAGAAGAAACAGACCTTCCTGCGTGGGAAGTATCGCCGGCCGCCGGGCCGACCTCCGCGGTCGCGATCGCGGTCTCTTGGCGGCCCACCCGGCCGCGGCCCACCAAAACCTCCACCACCGGGTCCCGGAGGACGGGGAGGCCCTTCGGACGAGGGGTCGGCAGCGGGGAACCCGTCGCCAGCTGGAGTAGGTGGAGGCGTGGGATTCTGCGGTGGGGTTTCAGGGGTTGTCATTCATCCTCCGTCGAACTGATCGCTACGGCTCGGCGTTTCGTCGAGTGCTGGTCGCGTACGTTGTTAAAACGGCAAGTCCTCGGTTTCACCCGAG
>JASLZO010000324.1 GCA_030754805.1 Dehalococcoidia bacterium | reverse complement strand
TCTACCCTGAAGAGCAGATTCTACAGGTCCGGGACCACTTATGCGCAACCTTGACGCAGATCATCAAAGATCCCTCCAAGCCCGTGGGCGAGATCCAGATCCTGCCCGACACAGAAAAAGCACGTCTCGCCCAGTTCCACGGCACGGTTCGGCAAACGCCGTCCAGTAGAACCGTTCTCGACCTCATCGATGAACAGGTCCGGGCTGAGCCGGGCAGGACCGCGTTGATCCGGGACGGCGCGCAGATGTCGTACGATTCGCTCGACCGGCGAGCCAATCAGCTTGCCAGATACCTCAAGGACAGGTTTGCCATAGGACCCGATGATAGGGTCGGCATCCTGCTCGACCGCACCGAGAGCATGGTCGTCGCGCTCCTCGGAGTCCTGAAAGCGGGCGGCGCCTACCTGCCGATCGACCCAGGTCAACCGGCAGAGCGGATCGCATTCATGCTGGCGGATTCCGCGGCTGTTGTAGTATTAACGGAGTCCCATCATGCCGGCCTGCTTCCCGATTCGGGCGACGGCGCCATCGTCTGCATGGACCAGGTGGAGCGAGAAATACGCTCACTAGACGAGCACGCGGTGGGCCATCGGCCAGCCGCGCAGGATGCAGTCTACGTGATTTACACCTCTGGTTCGACCGGAAAGCCCAAAGGCTGCGTGGTGGAACACCGCAACCTCTTCAACTACTTGACTTGGGCTTCCCACCACTACTTTCACAGTCCCGATATCGGGCATTTCGGTCTGTTCTCGATGCTTTCGTTCGATCTTACAGTCACGAGCCTATTCTTGCCCCTCATTCGCGGCAACACGCTGACCATCTACTCGAGCGATGCGGAGATGCGTGACGTCTTCGCCCATATGCTCGGTCCGGAGAGTCGCGTCGATTCGCTCAAAATCACCCCTTCTCATATCTCCCTGATCGGGGAATTCGGCATAGCCGAAGCACCCAGCTGCCAGGTTGCGATAGTCGGGGGTGAAGCCCTTCTTCCCGATCAGGTCGCGCTGCTGAATAAGCTGAATCCGCCGATGCGCGTCTTCAACGAATACGGCCCGACAGAGACAACCGTAGGTTGCATCGTCTCTGAAGTTTCGCCTTTGGCAAAACAAGTACTGATTGGGAAACCGATCGCCAATACGCATATCTACTTGCTCGACGGGCAGAAACGAGTCACCCCGATCGGGTCGCCCGGCGAGATCTATATTGCGGGTTCCGGCGTCACCCGCGGCTACCAGAACCGCGACGACCTGAACGCCGAGCGATTCCTCGACAACCCGTTTAACCGCAGCGAACGCATGTACCGTTCGGGCGACCTCGGGCGCTGGCTCCCCGACGGGAACATGGAGTATCTTGGACGCTGCGATGATCAGGTCAAGATCAGGGGACACCGCATCGAACCTGGTGAAATAGAAAGCGCATTGCTCGAACATCCTCGCGTCGACCGTGCCGCCGTGATCGCTACGGACGGGAACGAGTTATGCTCCTACCTGGTCGGCGCCGCTACGGCGGCCGAACTGCGCAGCTGGCTCTCCCGGAGCCTGCCCGACTACATGGTTCCTACCTGGTTCATTTCCCTCGATGAACTTCCCCTTACCCCCAATGGTAAACTCGACCGGCGCGCCCTCCCGGACCCGGTGCGGGCCGCTGGGGCCAGACGCGCCACTACGGACGACGACACCCCGCGTGACGCGATCGAGAGCCGTATCTGGGAGATCTGGGCGGCGGTCCTCCAGGTGGAGACACCCGGCATTCACGACGACTTTTTTGGACTTGGCGGCCACAGCCTGAAGGCGACGCAGATCGTCTCGCGCATTCTAATGACGATGGACGTCAAGGTCAGCCTGCGGGAGTTCTTCAAACACACCACGGTCGCCCGGCTCGCCGAGCACATTCGCTCCGTCGGAAAACTGGACAAACTCTT
>JASLZO010000323.1 GCA_030754805.1 Dehalococcoidia bacterium | reverse complement strand
GAGCAGGATCAGCTGCGCGAGAACCTCGCCGCCATCGTAGAGGCGATCAACACCGCACGGCCCCAGGATACGAAGGGTCAGTACATTAGGTCCGCGACGCTGACGACAACGATGGGCCCCGGCATCAAGCTCGACGTTCTCGATACGCTGGCGCTCAAAGTAGTCTGAGCGGTTCGCTCGGGCCCGGCCACGGCGCTAGTCCTCTTTGTCGCCGCGAAGGAAGTCTTCGACGTCGCGTACAACATCGTCTGCTGACGGCAGTGGCGGCTCTCCTTCGGGAGCGACCTCTGAATAGCTCTCCTCAAGGGAGCGCACATAGTTCATGATCTGGTCGTCCGCCCTCGACGCCTCTTCGACGCGCTCGAGGAAGCGCTTCGATTCTAACTCGAGGGCACCGAGCGGGACCTCAAACCCGAGCACCGGTTCCAAAGCCTTGAGCAGCGCGATCGTTGCCGGCGGATTCTCGTCGGTGTTCAGGTAATGAGGGACGCCTGCGGCAAGACTTATGAGCGATACATCCTTCTGGCGGAGCATGTCATGAAGTACTCCAATGATTCCGGTGGGGCCCTGGTAGAGCGACCTCCCGAGACCGTATCGCCTGGCGAGGTCCGGGTCTGCTGCCGAACCGGTGACCGGAATAGGACGCGTGTGCGGGGTCGTTGCCGGGCGTGCCACAAGCGTGCAGATGAGGCTCGGGGACGTTGAGGCCAGCGCCTCCGTCAGCTGAGAAGAGAACGTACGCCAATGAAGGTTTGGTTCAACCCCCGAAACCAGCACGAGATCGTGCTCGGCGTGGGGAAAGCGAGCCCAGAAACCCGTGTTCCGCGGCCACTCGATCACTCGAGTACCGCTTTCGTCTAGCTTCACCGCCGGCCGCATCTCACTGAAGACATAATAGTCCTCCGGATCTACCGTGAGCCACTGCGTGGCGTCAAAAGCTCGGCTGAGGTGAGCCACTACATCGGTCGTGACAGTGCCGGTGTCGCTCCAACCGCCGAACGCCACGATGACGACCGGCGAACGCAGCGGTGGGACTGCCGAAATGCTATATCCATCCACCCGCCCATACTAACGGCAGCTGCTACCTGCCGCATGGCGGCGTTTGCCACGCCCGCTCCCTGTCGTCAAGATTCCCATCGAAAGCTGAGGCATCACAATGGAGTTCGAAAACATTACCTACAGCGTCGAGGGCGGAATCCTCACGCTAACCCTCAACCGGCCCGAAAAGCTCAATGCTGTCACCGAGGAGATGATCGACGAGCTGGTTCAGGCGTTTCGAATGGCGGACGAAGACGACGGCGTCCGCGTGATAGTCGTGACCGGGGCCGGGAGGGGATTCTGTGCCGGCGCCGACCTCAGCCGATCCGATTCACCGTTCAACTACGAAGACGATAACCACCGGGATGGCGGCGGCCGCGTCACTCTTCAGATATTCGAGTGCCTCAAGCCGGTGATCGGTGCAATAAACGGACCGGCAGTCGGATTCGGCGCAACAATGACCCTGGCAATGGACATCCGGGTCGCTTCGACCACCGCTCGGATTGGATTTGTGTTCGCCCGGCGGGGGCTGGTTCCCGAGGCCTGCTCGACTTGGTTCTTGCCGAGGGTCGTCGGTATTGGGCAGGCGGCCGAGTGGGTCTACAGCGGCCGCGTGTTCGACGCCCAAGAGGCTCTCGATGGAGGACTGGTGCGAAGCGTCCACGAGCCCGAAGAGCTGCTCCCGACGGCCTACGCGCTGGCCCGGGAAATTGCCGACAACACGTCCGCAGTTTCGATCGCTCTTTCCCGCCAGATGATGTGGCGGCTTCTGGGCGCAGACCACCCGATGGAGGCCCATAAGCTCGACTCGAGGGGGGTTCAGTCGCTTGGAAAGATGGCGGACGTTCCCGAAGGGGTTCAGTCTTTCCTCGAAAAACGATCGCCGAA
>JASLZO010000322.1 GCA_030754805.1 Dehalococcoidia bacterium | reverse complement strand
CCGGGTTCGTGTACAACTATGCGCTTGCCATCGCGCTCGGGACCGCCGTACTCGGTGCGGTGGCGCTGGCTGGCCGCTAGATGGACTGGTCACTCCTTCTCCCCGGTTACCTGGTCACGGGCCTCGCGTTCGGCGTCTTCGCCGTCGACCTCGTTTGGCCGAACCTGGACCGGAAAGCGTTGGCGTGGTTCGGCGCGCTGGCCCTGGGGGCGATCGGCGTCTTCGTCTGGCTGAACAACCCAGAATCGCTGCACATGTTCGGCGGTGGCGTCCTGATCTTCGACAATTTCTCGAAGCTCTCCTTCGCCCTTTTCATCGGGCTCGGCTTGGTCACCGTGTTGGGTTCGACCCAATACACCCTTTGGTCCGACAGCCCTGGGGAGTTCTATGGCCTCCTGATCATGTCCGTGGTCGGTGCGATGGGGATGGCGGCGGCTGGCGAATTGATTACCGCGTACATCTCGCTCGAACTGATGAGCTTCTCTCTATACATCCTCGCGGCTCACTCCTGGCGCGATAGGCGGACGAACGAGTCTGGGACCAAGTACGTCCTTCTTGGTGCGGTCGCCTCGGCTTTCCTGCTCCTCGGCATCAGCTATGTGTACGGGCTGACCGGCACCACTGACTACGTCGGGATCGCGGAGGAGCTTCGTGGCCTGGACATGAACCCCGGACTGGTCGTCGCGCTGACGCTGCTGACTGCGGGACTCGGGTTCAAGATTGCCGCAGTCCCATTTCACATGTGGACGCCGGATGTCTACGAGGGCGCCCCGATTCCCATCACCGCTTACCTGGCCGCCGCCTCGAAGGCCGCGGGGTTCGCGCTTCTCCTGAGGCTGTCCGCAACTGCGCTCGCGCCCATCATCGTCTTCTGGGACTGGGCCTTCTTGCTCCTCGCCGCGCTGAGCATGGTCCTAGGAAATGCCGTGGCGATTATGCAGAGCAATATCAAACGGTTGATGGCCTACTCCAGTATCGGCCAGGTTGGCTACCTGCTGATGGGTGTTGCCGCACTTGGAGCGGACGACCCTACGGTGCCCGCCGCTGGCGTCATTGTGCACATGATTGGGTACGGGGCCTCGACTATGCTCGCTTTCTTGGTCATTCAGGCTGTCTACGGTGCGACTGGGAAAGAGAGAATCATGGACTATCGAGGGCTGGCGGAGCGCAGCCCGTTCCTTGCGATGTCCCTCACTGCCGGGTTGTTCAGCCTCGCGGGGTTCCCCTTCTTCGTCGGGTTCGCGACGAAGTTCTATCTGTTCACCGCCGCTGCGACGGCCGGACCCCGGTTCCTGTTCGCCGTCAGCCTGGCCATCACGGCGAGCCTCGTCTCTCTCTATTACTACCTTGGAATCGTCCGCGCAATGTACATGGAGTCGGACGACGAAGACGGTGGGGAGCCCATCGAACGTATTCGTGTCCCCTGGAGCGACCGCATCGTCTTGGTCGGGCTCCTGGTGTTCGTCATCGCGGCTGGCATCTACGTATTCCCGATCGCAGAAGCCGCGAAGGCCGCGGCCGTCGCATTGTTCGCGACGGCGGGTTAGGTCGGATACGGTGCCCACCTATACCGCGTTCCTCTTCGCCCAGGCCGACGGTTCGTACGTAGCCCGTGTCCCGGTCCTGCCGGATTGTGCGGCCGAGGGCGTTACCCGCGCCCAGGCCTTGGAGAACGCGACGAATGCGGCGAACGCATGGTTGAGACGATTTGGGTTCACCGACCGTGCGAGCGTCCCCAGGGAAGATTGGTCGCCGTCTCGGACCATCTGGGTCCAGGACCCAAGGACGGAAAGCCTGGTCCCCTACGCCGTCATGGTCAGTGCGGATGCCGGCGCCACCGGGTTCCGTGCTGTGGCCGTTCTATTCCCCGAAGTCGAAGCCACCGCCGCCAGCGTCGATCAGGTTTTGACGGTCTTGGGCCCGAGGGTCTT
>JASLZO010000321.1 GCA_030754805.1 Dehalococcoidia bacterium | reverse complement strand
ACGGACGACTTGATGTTCCAGGTGCAGGCGCGTGACGACCGGCTGGACAACAAGGATGAGGTCGTCGCGCTGTTTCTCGACGATCCGGCGGGTGGCGCCAGGCACCCGGTCGCGCTGTCAGCCGATTTCCTGGAGGATCGCCCGGTGTTTCAGGCTGAGGTGGCCGGTGTCCCCTTCGTGGTCGTGACGAGTCCAGACGGCGCCAACCGGGTCTATGGCACCAGCGGACAGCAGTTCGAGCGTCGCCTAGACGATCTCCGCGTGGCCGATACCGACGGGCGAGTGTGGCAGGTCACCGAGGACGAGCTGGTGGCGGAGGACGACGCCACCCGTCGACTCGCCAGGCTGCCGGCGAACCGGGCGTTCTGGTTCGGGTGGTATGCCCAGTTTCCCGAGACGGAGCTGTTTACAAATTAGACGGGGCGTCGCCCCGAACCCCACGCGGTGGCTTGTGGTGCCCCCTCGCCCCACGCCGCCACCCCGGGGCGCGCCGTGCGCGCCTTGTTCAGTACTGGATGGGGCTCCGCCCCGAACCCCCACGGACGCGAAGCGCGGTGCTAGTGGGAATTTTTCTCAGGGGCGGGAAATATTGCCAAGGGGGTACGAGTCTGCTACCGTGTCCCGATCCTGTTGTGTTTCTGAGTCCGTGTCACCGAAGGAGCTGGAGACAATGAAAATGCTCGTCGCAATTTGCGTCATGGTCGTCGTGGCCGTGGCCGCGGTTGGCGTCGGGGGAGCACAGGCCCAGGGGCTCCAGGTCGGCGACATGGCGCCGACGTTCAGCCTGCCTGGCACTGACGGCAAGACCCACAGTTTGTCCGACTACGCGGGGCGAACAGTGGTGCTAGCCTGGTTCCCCAAGGCGTTTACCGGTGGTTGAACGGCCGAATGCAAGTCGCTGCGTGATTCCAGCGACCAGTTGAAGGCGTTCGACATGGCCTATTTCATGATCAGTGTCGATGATCCGGAGACGAACAAGGAGTTCGCCGAGTCACTCGACTCCGATTTTCCTTTGCTGAGCAACCCGACCAAGGAAGTCGCTGAGGCCTACGGTGTCGTGACGGCCGAGAGGGCCTTCCCGTTCCGTTGGACGTACATCATTGGTGGGGATGGCAAGATCCTGAAGATCGACAAAGAGGTTAACCCGTCCGCGGCGGGGCAGGACCTGGTGGCCGACCTCAAGGCGCTCGGGGTCGGCTGAACCAAATAAAAAGGACCGGCCCACGCGCACCCGCGTGTAGGCCGGTGCTTTTTCTGTACTACGGTCAGCCGGAGCGCGTCGCACTCAAGGTAGTGTCGGGCGTCGCGCGAGGGCTTTGCCTACTCCTGCTTGTCTTTCCCGCTTCCCATCTCGTCCTTGAAACCGCGAATCGCCTGGCCCATGCCTTTACCGAGACCGGACAGGCGATTGGCGCCGAATATGAGCATCAGGATCGCGAAGATGATGAGCAGCTCGGGCAAGCCAATCGGTCCGAGTAATGCGAACACCGTTTGATGCATCAGAACACCTTCCTAGTCAGGTCCAGTCAGAACCAGTTTGACCCCGTCCGACATAGCCAATCAGTGGACCCGTCTCCAAGGATACCACGGTTGCTGGCGGCTTCTCGAGCGTTACAAGTACTAGGCGGCCGGGTGGAGGTTGGTCGCGAGTGCTTCGGTGAACGCCGGGTCCGACCTGATTGGGTCGAAGTCGGGGTCTGACCGGGCTCGGACCCGATTCAGCGCAGGGAGCTCGGCCAGTGATTCTCGCAAGTACCGGACCGCCTTCTCCGTCTCGCCCCGGAGGCCATAGAGACTCGCGATGTAGTATTTCGTGGCCGGATCGTCGGCGCCACGTCCGACCCGCCGCCCGAACCGGGCAACCGCTTCAGTGAAGTGCCGGTCCGCATCGGCCGCCTGGTCCATTCTGTGGTACGTCGCGGCCAGCTTGCCG
>JASLZO010000320.1 GCA_030754805.1 Dehalococcoidia bacterium | reverse complement strand
GGAGGCGCCGTCCCCTGTCTTCGCGCCCTCAAAGAGCGATCCGCGAGGGAAGCTCGCGCTGTTGAGTGCCATCGCGGCCCGCCCCTCACCGTAGCCGACGAACAGGTTCTGCTCCCAGGTCATCCCTGGGAAGGCCTCATCGAAGGCGTTCTGGCCTCCGTCGACGCCGGGCCCGTAAAGGCCAAAGCCCATGATGTTGTTCGTGAGCTTGAACCTCATGCACGGCATGCCGATGACCTCACCCGATCCGTCATCGTGACCGCCCAAGCCGCTCATTGAGAAAGACGAGTAGTTGACCGGGACGAACGTGTTGTGGTCCATCTCGATGTCGTCAGAGCCCGAGATGATGAGGAAGCCCCTGCGTTCGATGCCCTCGAAGAGGTTGTTTTGGATGAGGAACCGTTGGGTCTGCTGGCTCTTGTTGGGCGAGTCAAACCCCATCACGACGAAGCCCGTCGGCGAGTTCCGCAGGCGGTTGTTGATCATCGTGATATCTTGCACCGCCGACCAGGGCGACCCGCCATACTGGTTGCGCACCGTGAAGAGGATGCCCGTGCCGTTCTGCGCGTGGACCCAGTTATTCTCGAAGGTGTTGCCCTCGATGAGGACGCGGCGAGCGTTCTTCAACTCGAACAGGTTCTTGACGGCCCAGGGAATGCCCGCATAGGTCGGGTCATCGATCTTCCACGAGAGGGGTTTGAAGCAGTAGTTGTAACGGAATTCTATGTCGCGGGGCACCAGGTCCGGGATAGAGGCGTCCCCGCCGCCAAACATGATGTTCTCCCCGGAGCCCTCGAGGTGATTGTTGACGATCTTGTACGGTCCCGGTCCGTTCCACCCGCAGATGGCCTGCGCGTCGTGCTCCCGGTGGTGGGCCTCGACGAGATGAGAGTCGAGGATCGACGTGCGAGCGCTGTTCAGCGCGACGCACCGGAAGCAGTCCCGTGTCGGGTCGCCATGGATGTAGACGCGGTCGAGGATCAGGTCGTGGGGCACTACGTCGAGCGTGCTCTGCTCGTTCCCCGTCGACCCGAACTTCACCAACGACCGAGTCGTCTCCACGTCCGGCGAGGCCGCGATCTCCAGCCCGATCAGTCTGTAGTGACTGGCGCCGAGCGCCGTGCTGATTGCCCCTTCGCCGGTTGGGTCGACGATCTTGGGCATGGCCCCAGCATGCCGGGGCTCCACTCGCGATCCCTCGGGCGGGATGCCGGCCATGTCGGAGGTGCGGATGGTGATCCACTTGTCGCTATCACCCTTGGTAGGCAGAACGAAGTTGCCGGTGTAGACCGCGCCCGACTGCAGCACAACCTCGTCGCCCGGCCGGGCCTCGTCCAGCGCCGCCTGCAGATCGGCCCCGCGCGTGACGTCGATTGTCTTGCCGACGACAGGGGTCATCGCGAGGTCGGTCTGGAGAAACTCCCTGGGCGGCTCGGGAGGGCGCGGCAACTGCGCGCAGGCAGGTACCGACCAAGCCACCAGGATCGGCCAGATCGCGATTCCCAGCACCGCCCGCGCCCTGCTGTTCAGCCTGCGCGTCAACCTGGTCTCTCCTCCGGCCGGCGATTGATGGGGCGTGTCCCGAAGCGGTGGATAGCCACACCTGGGCCCAACGCCGCCTACCAATCCAACGCTGACGGCAGCGCCGGGGGTCCATTCTCCCCCGCATCGGCTCCCCGGGCGCCCGCGGGGCCGGGTCGCTACTCCACGAACCGGATGCGGCCGAAGCGGTCGACTTCGCTGAAGGCGCGGACCACGAAGGGACTCCAGGTGTAGTACTCGTTCTCTGAGTCGGGGATTCCGCGGACATGACGCGACCGATTGAAGTTGATCACGACCGTCGTTTCCCCTGGCTCGATCTCTTCCTTCAGGAACGACTTCAGCGGGATGGCCAGTTCGACGGCCCATCCATCGCCTCCGACTGAACCCTCGGCATCGGCATTGGCGTTCCAGTCGTAGTCG
>JASLZO010000031.1 GCA_030754805.1 Dehalococcoidia bacterium | reverse complement strand
GGCAATTCTTTCTCGGGAGCCCACCGCATGATCAGCGCGGCGATTAATGGGATCTGGATCGCCGCGCCCAGACCCTGCACGAGCCGGATTCCAACTATGACCCAAAACCCGGAATAGAAGACGATCAGCGTCCCGGCGCCCAGCAGCACCCACGCCAGGCCGAACGTTGGTTTCAGCCTCCACCTGACGGTGACGATGCTTGCAGGGATCGCGCCTAACGTCACCAACAGCGTCATCGTGGTGACCAGGAAACCGGCGGCCGCGTTGGTGATTTCGAGATCATCGATGATCCGCGTCAGGAACGGAGAGGGCGCCAGGAAGTTCAAACCGGTCGTCGTATTCGCAAGGACGATGAGCCCATACATCACGAACCGATATCGGTCCAGCGTTGCCGAAGTGCTGTGCGCCTCGTTCGCATTCTCAAACATCGGGCAAATATATCCGACCGTTCGCCGCCGACCCGCCCTCGCGTTTGACGCCCTGCCGCTGGCCCGTCTAGTTTTGCCATGCGTCGCTCGTCATGACAGCAGACCCGAGATGAGACCAGAAGGAGGGGAAGTGTCAGGCAGCAGCTTCGGCCGACAGACGATGATCTTCGGTGGCATCACGATTCTCATCGTCTCCCTGGTAACCGGTACATGGTTCTTCGTAATACTCGCGGTCACCATCACCCTTGGCATGTTGACCTACATGTCGATGTCGGGCCGACTCGGGACCGACCGCCCAAATGCTGCCCTACCGGTTCAGCCCATCTCGGAACCGGCCAACTTTGAGGGGCGTGTCGATCGCATGACGGTAGATGATGAGGAGGTCGCCAGCACCTCTTGGAAACCCTGGGAGCAGACCGTCATCGTCCCGGTCTACTCAATCACGATCTCGGGACTTCGATACCGCCTTGACCCCGTTCCGGTACGCCGAGGAAACTACGACTGGGTGAACGAGGGCTCTTGGGTCACGGCGACCTTCGACCGCGGGACCCGGATCGTGTACGACCTTCGTGTCGGAACCGACCCCACCGCCTCGGCCTGATCAATCCGCGAATCTCGCCGCTCCGCGAGAGCCTGCCGACGAAGAGTCTTGGCGATTCGCATGCTCACTCTTCCAGCGTGGGAAAGGCCTGGATAGCCAGGGCCGATCTGATCTCACTCGACACTGACTGATCCTTTTCCACAACAAGGGCGGCTTCGAGTATTGAGACGACATCCGCGCCGCCAATCCGGCCCAGGGCCCAGGCCGCGTGACCCCGAACGAGGTGATGCAAGTGTCCCTTGAGTGTTTGAGTCAGCACCGGGACCGCGCGCGTGTCCCCGATGTTCCCCAGCGCGACACAGACGTTCCGTTTCAGTCCCCAGAGTTTCGCCCGCTTCACGGGACTCCCACGGAACCTTTGGCGGAACATCTCCTCGTCCATCTCGAGAATCGACATCAGGTCGGGCCCGGCCCGCTCGCCCATGTCCCGAGAGAACGCTGAATACGCCGATCCGAGTTCGGCCTTCCGGTTCACGGGACAGACGTCCTGGCAGACGTCACAACCGAACACCCGATCACCGATGGCCTCCCGAAGTTCGACTGGGATTCCGTCGCGGTTCTCGATCGTCAGGTAAGAAATGCACCGGCGATTATCGATGACTCCGGGCCCAATGATCGCCGAAGTGGGACACGCATCCATGCAGAGGGCACAGTCGCCGCATGTTTTCTTCAACGGTGCGTCCGGCTCTAAATCGAGGTCGGTAATCACCTGCGCCAGGACCACCCACGACCCGATGGAGGTCAGGATATTCGAGTTCTTTCCGAACCACCCAACTCCGGCCCGATCCGCGATGGCGCGATCCTGCATCGGCCCGGTATCCGTGTACCATCGGGTCGCCACCGGCCTCCCGACGACGTGTGGTAGGCGATCGGCGAAATCTGCAACCATGCGCGCGAAGACCTCGTGATAGTCCTCTCCCCGGGCGTAGCGGGCAATCCTCCCGCGAATCTGATTCCGCGGCGGCCCTTCGTCTCGGGGTGGGTCAGGGCCCCAGTAGTTCAAAGCCAGAGAGATCAGCGACCTGGCGCCAGGCAGGAGATTCGCGGGGTCCGAGCCATGCTCCACGCGTTCCTTGGTGTACCACGGTAGACCGTCCATGAATCCATCGTGGACCCGGTCGATCGCCGTCTCGGAACGTTCCACGAAGGGTTCCGCCGTCGTCACTCCGACGAGGTCAAAACCGACGTCGGTCGCGAGCGCCTTCACCGCTACCGTCAGCGGTTTCATCCGGGCACCAATCACGGTCTGGCTATCCTGTGACCCATCTCTCATCCCCCTGATCAGCGTGAGTCTATGACACACCCCTCAGCTCAGATTCCTGTCAACCTTCGTTCGCGGATCTTTCTGGTCAACGTCGGCGCGAACGCGTCTCATCCAGTCCGAAGCCCGATCTTCGATGACGGCACGTTCGAACTTCTTCCTATACCGGAAGAGCGCGATCGATGGGCCCCGACGATCCCAGCCTACGCGCGGATCCCATGTTGGAACGACCCTTCGGAGAGCCTTGGTCTCTACGTGTCAGACCGCCACCGGGGAACGTTGGTCCATAACGACCCGGAGTTCCGCACCTTCACCTATGGGGACAACCCGAACCGCTCTCCGCGGGCCGGTGGACTCCGCGGTTGCAGACCCGGCGACTATCTCTTCTTCCTGGCGAGGCTGACCCCCCACGACGGCTCCCGGTTCCATGGCGCTCCGGGGTTTTCCCTCGTTGGATTCTTCCAGGTCGATGACGTGCTTCGCGACGTCACCACGTACCCTCACGGCGAAAGTTTCGCAACGTTCGGCGCGAACGCGCATATACGTCGAGCGACCTACCATCGCGATGCCCTTGACGCATTCTGGGTCTGGCACGGTGACCCGGGCCGATCCCTTCGACTCCCGCTCGCGGTTCCTGTCACCCGTGAGATCTGTGACCTCAGCCTGCGCGACGCGAAGGGGGGCCCATGGAACTGGGGGCCGGGACGTTCGGAACTCCAGTGGATCGGCTCGTACACTCGAGCGGCTCGTCTCGTCATCGACGGGAGAGATAGCGATTCAGATGACTGTTCACGCGCCCTGGCATGGTGGAATCACGTCGCCTCGATTGTCCCCGGTGTTGTAGTCGAGGACAACACTCGCCAAAACTAGCAGAGCGATCAGCGCGGTTCGGTTCGAGCCACTGCTAACGATGGTTGGCCTGTGTCGAATCGCTCCTATACTGGCGGACGAGTCCCAATCTCCATTCCCCGCCGATCTCTATGGCCACCGCAGTCAACTTCGAGCCTTTCACCATCTCCGTTCCGGCGACCACGGCCAATCTCGGCCCTGGGTTCGATTGCCTTGGTCTCGCGCTGGATCTCTGGAACCATGTCGGGGTTTCTCCGAGCACGTCGCTGGAGATCACCATCGAGGGCGAAGGCGCGGGTCACCTCCCAATCAACAGCCGGAATCTCGTATACCGGTCTGCTGTACGCGCCGCACGCGAAATTGGCACGACGCTCCCGCCACTTCGGCTGGAGATAAAAAATGCGATCCCACTCACCCGTGGACTCGGCAGCAGCGCTGCCGCGACTGTCGCCGGCATCCTTATCGTTGACCAACTGGGCGGCGGCGTGTTCGACCAGGACAAACAACTCTCGCTTGCAGTGGACTTGGAAGGCCACGCCGACAACGCTGCCCCGGCGTTATGGGGAGGGGCGTGCCTAGCAATCGAGGGGCCTGAATCAACGAATCTCGTGCGCGTCCTCCCGTTCCCCGATGGACTCACCTGCGTGCTCCTCATCCCCGAAGTTGCCATGTCTACTAGGGAAGCCCGGTCCATCCTCTCTCGGCGCGTGCCGAGAACAGACGCGGTCTTCAACATCGGCCGCGTGGCCCTTTTGGTCCACGCCCTTTCCACCGGAAACTGGGATGACCTCGGCCTCGCGACGGAGGATCGCCTCCACCAGCCTCAGAGAGCGATGCTGATGCCGATAACTCCGAACCTCATCGAAGCCGCCCGCGAGGCTGGCGCGTATGGTGCGTTCCTGTCTGGGGCAGGCCCAACCGTCCTAGCGCTCTCGGCATCAGGCCGCGCGCGCGACGTTGCGAACGCCATGGAGCGGGAAGCTCTCGAGAACAACCTGCCCGCCCGCCCCCTCGTCATCGCCGCTTCCAGAGCAGGCGCAGCTGTTGTGGCAGGGATCTGATGGCCCTCAGGGTCCAGAAGTACGGAGGCAGCTCGGTCGGGTCCGTCGAACGGGTCACCGCGGTCGCAGACCGTGTCGCCGCGGCCCGGGAGCAGGGCGATGACATCGTGGTGGTTGTCTCCGCCATGGGGTCCACAACTGATGAGCTGATCAGCCTCTCGAGGCAAGTGACCCCGAACCCAGATCCAAGGGAACTTGACACTCTCCTCTCCACCGGAGAACTCGTCACCAGCACGCTTCTGGCCATGGCCCTCCGCGAGCGGAATCACCCTGCGGTCAGCCTCAGCGGGCTTCAAGCCGGGATACGGACTGACTCCGATTTCACCCGGGCCCGCATCACGGAGGTAGAACCCCACCGCGCACTCGACGAGATATCTCGAGGGAACATCGTGATCGTCGCAGGTTTCCAAGGCACAACCGACGCCATGGAGACAACCACCCTCGGGCGCGGCGGTTCAGACACTACAGCCGTTGCTCTCGCAGCCGCGCTCCGCCCGGAGGCGTGCGAGATCTTCACCGATGTCGATGGCATATACACGGCCGATCCTCGCCTCGTCCCGAATGCACGGCCGCTCGTAGATATCTCCTACGAGGAGATGCTCGAGATGGCAAGCGAAGGTGCTCGTGTGATGCACCACCGTGCCGTCGAACTCGCCTGGGTTTATGACGTCCCCATTCACGTCTCGTCGACCTTCACCTACGGGCGTGGCACTAGGATCCACGGAGGCCCCCTCATGGAGATTCGAAACAAAGTGCGCGGCATCGCCCACGAAACCGATGTCGCACGTGTAACGGTTCGCCGAGTGCCGGACCAACCCGGCATTGCCGCAGATCTTTTTTCGCCCCTCGCAGACGCGGGAATAAGCGTTGACATCATCGTTCAGAACGTCGGCGAGGATGGCCACAGCGATGTTTCGTTCACGGTCGCCAACGGCGATGTCGAGGCGACGTTGGAGCACGTGCGCACAGTCGCAACCACGTTCAAAGCGGGGGAGGTAACCGCGGATCGCCAGTTAGCCAAGGTCTCCGTCGTTGGCGCGGGCCTCCAGAACAGTCCCGGATACGCGGCGCGAACGTTCCAGGCACTCTCAGGCGCCGGGATCAACATCGAGATGATCACAACTGCCGAGATCAGCATCACCTGCGTGGTCCGGGAGTCGGCCGTGGAGGAAGCAACGCGCGCCCTCCACTCCGCCTTCGACCTGGAGGAGACGGACGGCTAAGGCCGGCGGCCCGCGATGCCTGCACCGTCGCTCTCGATCGTCTTCCCCGCATTCAACGAGGAACGTCGCCTTCCCGGTTCTCTCGAGGTCCTGAACGGTTACCTCGATGACTACTTCCCGGACGCGGAGGTAATCGTCGCCGACGACGGCAGCACCGATTCAACGGCGGACACCGTTCGGGCCTCCGCATCCCGGTTCCCTCGGGTCCGGCTCCTGTCCCTCCCGCATCGTGGGAAGGGCAACGCAATCCAGGCGGGGATGCTCGAGGCAACGGGTGAAGTTCGCCTCTTCATGGACGTCGATCTGGCCGTACCCGTCGAGACCATCGCGGAGGCCACGACCCGAGCGGGCTCGCATGACATCGTCATCGGATCGCGAGAGATATCCGGTTCCCTTCGTCTCGGCGAACCGCGCTCTCGCCATTTGATGGGGCGCGTCTTCAACTTCGCGGTGCGTCTAATCGCCGGAATCAACCAATCCGACACGCAGTGCGGGTTCAAGGCGTTCACCGCGAAGGCCACCGAAAGCCTGTTTCCACACCAGCGTTCCAGCGGGTTCGGGTTCGACGTCGAGCTTCTTGTACTCGCCAAAAAGCGTGTCCTCAGCGTCGACCAACTCCCCGTCGAGTGGCACTACGGCCCGGAGAGCAGGATCCGTTGGCACCATCCCTTCCGAATGCTCCTCGAGGTCGTCGCTATCCGCGCCCGGTCTCTCCGCGGGACCTACGACTGACCAGCCCGGTCACCGCGGCTCGACCTCTGGTACGGTCTCCACGGGAGAATCCAAAGCAGCGAAGAGATTGGCCATTGAATGGTTTTCCCGTAGAGCGGCTCCGAAGGAGAAATTTTCGATGCCATCCGTGACCATGAGCGGGCACATCGCGGACGTGACGCAACTCCATCGTGTGTCCGATCAGCCGACCAAAAGATGGCTCAAGGCCATCGCGGTTTAGACGAACGTGTCCCAAGAATCTCGCGCCCTCGCGCGGTCCGGATCTCCGCTCCGTATCGGGTGGCTCTCTACGGGACGCGGCCCTGGCTCACGAAGGCTTCTTGAGTCGACTCTTGCCGCGATACAACATGACGAACTGTCGGCTTCAATCGAATACGTCTTCTGCAGCCGTGCTCGTGGTGAGGCGGATGGGAGTGACGCGTTCCTGGAGATCGTCGAGGAGAACGGGATCACACCGCTGACCCTCTCTTTCCGCGCGTTTCGGGAAGCTCATGCGCCGAGTGACCCGGACTGGAGACGCAGATACAACGCCGATCTGCTACGACTCCTGTCGCAACCGCCCGTGGACGTGCTGGTACTGGCCGGCCTCCTTCTGATCCTCGACGAGACCATCGTCACGACGTTCCCAACGCTGAACCTCCACCCGGCGGCGCCTGGCGGTCCCGTCGGAACCTGGCAGGAAGTTATTCGCAGCCAGATCCAAGAACTGGCCTCAGAGAGCGGTGCGATGATTCAACTTGCGACGGCGGCCGTCGATCGTGGTCCGATTGCGGCCTATTGCCGCTTTCCGATTCGAGGACCCGGCCTCGACCCGCTCTGGTCGGAGTACGGCGCAGCCCCGGACTTCAGTTCGCCTGACGAGATCGAAACCACCTCGCTTTTCGAAGCCATCCGGGCTGAAGGCGTCTTTCGAGAAGTCCCGCTGTTGATCTCCACGCTCCGGGCCGTCGCAAATGATGACCTGAGGTTCGACCGGGGCCGTGTCCTGGATCGTGCCGGGCAATCTTCCGCCGGCCTTAACCTCACTGATGAGATCGAGGAGGCCTTGAATCTGTCCCGATGAACCGTAGATCTTGATGGTCCCACAGCTATCAGATGGCCTCATAGATGAGGCAGTCATCTTGCTTCGGAACCTCCTTCGTATAGACACAACAAATCCGGGCGGGCCGGAGACGCCTGCCGCCATCGCCGTGCAACAGTTCCTGACCTCGCATGGCGTCCGGTCTGATGTCCTCGAACCGGTCGAGGGCCGCGCATCGGTCACCGCAAGAGTCGCCGGAACCGACATTTCAGCCCCAACGCTGTTGCTGCTCTCCCATCTGGACGTCGTGCCAACGGGCGACCCCCGCGGTTGGAACCACGAACCTTTGTCAGCCGACCTGAGCGACGGGTTCATCCACGGCCGAGGAGCAATAGACGACAAGGGACGTACTGCTATGAACGCAGCCTCAATCGTCTCGCTCCATCAGGATCCAGCGCCCGGCGACGTGCTCTTCGTCGCGGCGGCTGACGAAGAAGCAGGTGGAACGCTCGGCGTCCGATGGCTCATGGACCACCACCCCGAGACGCTCGACGCGGACTTCGCTCTTGGCGAGGGCGGTGGATATCGCACTTCGATGGGAAATCGCAACCTTTACACCTACGCGATCGCAGAGAAGGGCGCTTTCCGCCTCCGGCTCACTTTCCGGTCGGGTGCTACCGGAGGCCACGCTTCTATACCCGGCGCCGAGAATCCCGCGGAGGTCTCCGCACGAATCGCGGTGGACCTGGCCACGTTGCGATGGCCTTGGATCCGCTCCGATGCAACATCAGCGATGCTCAAAGCTCTGTCTAACAAGGGCCCGGTGTTGCTACGAGCCGGGCAGCGGGCCCTCGGGCTCCAGTTCCTCGGACCCGCACTTCTCGGTCGAGGCGTTGGTGTGTCAGAAGCACAACGACGGGCGCTCCATGCCATGTTTCACACTACCGTCGCGCTGACTTCTCTCCGATCGGGTCATGCCGAAGGAGGGATCCCGCAGGAGGCCGAAGCCCTTTTTTCGGTCCGCTATCCTCCCAGCGCCTCACGTAATCAGGTCCTCGTTGCGATCAACAACCGTCTTCGGCGAGCCCGTGTAGACCCCGAGATCTCGGTCGAACGTGAAGTCCGCCCTAGGGCAGCTCCACCCACATCACCTCTCGCGACGGCAATCATGAAAACCATGGACGAACTCGACCCCACAGCGGACCTCATCCCAGTGCTACTGCCAGCGTCGACGGACCTCAGGGACCTCGATTCGAGAACGGTCGCCTACGGGTTCACACCGATGCGGGGAATAACGGCTGAGGAAGTAGCGAACACCACCCATGGAGTAAACGAGCGAATAGCGGAGGGTGACATCAGATTCGGTGTCGAGGCGACCGTCCGAACCGCTCACCACCTCGGCAAATAAGCGATTCGGTCCTAAGCACCGCGCTCCGTGAGTTGGCGCTGCACCGCATTGCCTGCCTCATTGAAGAGAAACGGGGGCGCCGTTCCTCGAATCACATCGCCGGTGATGAAACACCGTGCGATTCCGTCCATGCTCGGAATGTCGTACATCACGTCCAATAGCGTCTCTTCGACAACCGTACGTAATCCGCGAGCACCGGTCTTCTGGCCGATCGCTCGGTCGGCGATCGCTCCGAGGGCATCGTCGTTGAACTCGAGCCGAACTCCATCGAGGCCCAGCAAGCTTTCGTATTGCTTCACAATCGCGTTCTTTGGTTCCGTGAGAATCCGAACCAGGTCGTCTTTTCGCAGCGGATCCAGCGCCACCGCGAGCGGCATCCGGCCCACGAACTCAGGAATCATCCCGTACGAGAGAAGGT
The DNA here is from genome assembly GCA_030754805.1 of Dehalococcoidia bacterium. Lineage (GTDB taxonomy): Bacteria > Chloroflexota > Dehalococcoidia > UBA6926 > UBA6926 > JASLZO01. The sequence goes on along the minus strand of JASLZO010000031.1, from coordinate 371 downwards.
CATCGTGTGACAACTCCGCCATGATCCGATTTCGTTCTTCCAGATCCTGTTCCAGCGGACCCACGTGGAACCCGATGCTCTGTTGGCTCTTCATCACCCGGGAACGAACGATCTCCTCGATCCCTTCGAATGCGCCACCGCATACAAAAAGGATGTTCCCGGTGTTGATCTGGATGAACTCCTGGTGCGGGTGTTTCCGTCCACCTTGGGGCGGCACATTCGCGATACAGCCTTCGACGATCTTTAACAGCGCCTGCTGGACACCTTCGCCAGAAACATCCCGAGTGATCGACGGGTTCGCCGACTTTCGTGCCGTCTTGTCGATCTCGTCGATATAAATAATCCCACGCTCGGCGCGCGAGATGTCGTAG
>JASLZO010000319.1 GCA_030754805.1 Dehalococcoidia bacterium | reverse complement strand
AGCACCAGGCCGCCGACCACCAGCGCCACACCGAGCCACTGGTGAGTGCGCAGGCGCTCGTTGAACAAGACGAACCCACCGACCACGGCGATGACCCGACCGCTCTGGGACAGGATTCCGATGAGCCAAGCGTCCACCCGCCGCAAACCCTCCGCGAAGCAGATGAACGCCGCAGCATCAAGGAAGCCGATGACGCCGAGCAGCGAGGCCCACCGCAGCGACCCACCGCGATTCCCGATGCCGACAAAGTCCGATCCGGGTGCCCCGTCGCCGGCGATGGCTCGCAGGCGGCCTCGACGCGCCATCACGTAGAAGACAATCCCAACGAGGGCAACGGTGAACGACCGCTGAAACACGATCGCGGCCATCGACCCGATCTCACGGACCGGAATCCGCAGAACGGCGTTCGAGATCGCGCCCGTCGCTACCGCTATGAAAGCGAAGAACGGCCCCCGACCGATCAGCTTGATCTTGTATCCAGCCCCGCGTTCGAGGGACATAGCAACCGCCCCTGCCGTCGCCAACGGGATGCCTACCCATTGCAGCATGCTCGGCCGCTCTCCGAGGAGAAAAAAGGCATAGAAGACCGTCATCGCTCCCGCCGTAGCGCCGATCGGTGTCACGACTGACAGCGGTCCTTCCCTGAGGCTCTCGATCTGAGCCAGATAAGCGAAGCCGGCAGCGATACCGATCCCGAAGATGAGGGGAAACAGGTCGTTGCCTCGGAACGGGAGATTGGCGTCGGTGGCGAACGCAAAGGCGATGAACAGCACGAACGCAATGAAGAGGCTGGCCAGGGTCGCCCGGACGGTGCCCCAGCGCCGCGCTGCGAACGTCATCAGGATCTGGTTCACCCCGAGGGCCACCGCGGTGGCAATACCGAAGAGGACTCCAACCATCACCGGGCGGCCTCTATGGCCGCGGTGCGATGGAGCGGATGTCGACTGCGTCGTAGGTTGACTTGATCACTCGCCGAGAGGACCGCCAAGGGCGGCAGCACCAGCGGCCTGCGGCACACGGGCCTGGGCTGCGCTAGGTACCCAGGAGACCATCCGGTCGAAGAGGCTGTTGAGAACAAAGAAGCTCGTCAAGGCACAGAGGGCGATCACGACCGCGATGATGATCATCCGCCCCGTGTTCGTCGTGAACTCTGCAACCGAGAGGATGTTTCCGAGTCCGTTGGGCATGCCGATGTACTCGGCACCGACCGTGAGCGACCAACTGAGACCGACCGACAGCAGGACTCCGGTCCGGAGTTCCGGGATCGCGGCGGGCGCGATGATCGACCGGTAGGTCCGCCACCGGCTTGCCCCGAGCGTCCTGGCGCTCTCGACATAACGGTCGGGCACGTTACGGATCGCGTTGATCGTCGCTACGACGAGTAAGACCCACACCCCGAACGCTATGAACGTCGTCGTTCCCCGAAGGTTGGCTCCCAGCCAGAACTGGAACAGCGGGATGGCCGCAAGCAGTGGGAACATCCGCATCAAGTTGAGGGGCGTCCAGGCCATCTGCCGCATCCAGGGGATATAGGAAAGGAACAACCCGGTCCCGACGCCTGCCACGATACCGATGCTCAGGCCGAGCAGAAGCCGCCACATCGTGTTGAGGGCGTGATACCCGAGTGCGAGCACGGCACCCCAGTAGGTCTCGTCGCCGCCTCGTGACGGGTTGGGCGCCCAGTAATCGAACGACCACCCACCGGACAGCGCCTTCAGAGAGTCCGTGAACACAAACTCCCAAGACGGGATGATGGGAGAGTTCTTGATCGTGCTCTCCGGAGCCCAGAAGTGCGCCGCCAGCTCCCAACCACCGAGCAGCACCACCCACGTAACAACCGCGGTGGGATGGTCCTTGGCAAACTTCCAGATCCGGTGAAGGACCTTCACTGTGCGCCGCTCTCAGGCAGTCCGGCTTCGATCTCATCCTCCTTGATACCGAGGCAATCCAGAATTGTCTTGCT
>JASLZO010000318.1 GCA_030754805.1 Dehalococcoidia bacterium | reverse complement strand
ACGAGCGAATTCTGATTCGTTCCGGCGTTAAACCCAGGGGCCGTGCCCCGACAATCTTGTCTTCGGCCAGGAGCGACTCATCTCTTGGTGCGTCGTAATTCATAACCGCGTCCGCAGAATCGAGCAGCTGCTCCTTCAATCCTTTCGCGTCGCCGGTGATCACCGCAACGGTCAGCCGTTCTGCGGAAAGGTGCCGACGGATCGCTTCGTTCACGCGTTTGCGTGTGAGGCCCTCCAGGCTCTTCCGCATCCAAGCTGTGAATTCGCCGGTTCCGAACCAGCGGCCGTCCAGGTCGTAGCCCAGTTGGGCGTCCTGGGATTGCAGCATCACGTAGATGTTCTTCAGCAGGTAGCCGTGAACGCGCTCAAACTCGTCGTCGTCGAGGCCTCCTTCGATGAACTTCTCAACCTCGTGAAGTGCCAGCTTCAAGGCAAAGACGGCCTGCTCAGGCTGGACGGGTCGGATCCAGACCTCGAAGAGTTGGGCGCGGCGGGCCCGGTTGGGCTGCGGGAAGAAGCGGTACATACCGCCCGGGAAGGCTTCGATGTAGGCGTAATCGCCGTAGTTGATGCCACGCACCTCCCGTATTCGCAGGAACAAGCGGCCGCCAAAAGCACGATGGTCGCCGAGTGTTGCCCTGGCGAGCCAGAGCGCCGGGAAGTCGGGATGGTCTCGCAGTACGTCGATCGGGTGTCCAAATGAAAAGGCAACCGACCGGGTGTCTTTTTCGACGATTTCGACTTCGAGCGCCGCAGGTTGGGCTCCCACCGGAGCGGTAACTGGTGACGGGGAGTCGCCGCCCGGCAAACGGGCGAGCTCCGCTCGCAGCCGGTCCACGGCGCCGTCGGGGAAGCTGCCCGAGAGTCCGAGGACCAGGCGGGCCTGAGTGAAGTTGGCCTCCACGAACTCCCGGATGTCAGCAAGCGCAATTGAGTTGATACCCGAACCCGTCCCGAGTGTCGGGTGGCCATACGGCGTGCCGGCGAACACAATCGACTGCAGGACTTCTTTCCCGAATTCCTCGTCGTTGTTGGAACGAAGGTCCTGGACGAGGGCATTGCGTTGCTGGTCCTTGATCCGGTCGAAATCGTCGCCCCGGTACCCGGGCGAGAGCAGCTGTCCAAGGACGATTTCGGCGAACCGGTCGAAGTTGTCGGCGTGGACAATCCAGGTGAACGTCGTCATCTCGAGGTCGACCTGGGCGGAATGAGAGCCAGCCATCGGGAGCAGGGCTTTGGTGATTTTGTCCGCCCTCATTTCAATGGAGCCACCTTCTGCAATCATCATGGCCGCCATCGCGGCAAGCCCCTCTTTTCCTTCCGGGTCGTCCGCCGACCCAACGAGAAACTGTACTTTCATCAGTAACTGGGGTGTTGGGGAGCTGGCGACGACCATTGAGGATTCATCGAGCAGGGCAGGCTTTGTGAATAGCGTCTTCAGGGATGGGGGGCCTTCTTCCTCGGCCGGCTGCGGCTCCTCGGATAGCGTTGTCAGGACAAGCGCGTCGTCCCGTATGAAGCGTTGTCCGGCCTCCAGCAGGGCCTTCGGTGTAAGGGCTTCGTACTGTTCGAAGAGCGCTTCAAGCGCGCGGGTCGAGCGATCGAAGCGCACGAAACGGGCGAGGTTGCTGGCGATGGCCTCAGAGTTGTCGAAGCTGCGTAACAGCGAGTAACGGGCGTAGGCCTGTGCATCCCGGAGGCGGTCGGTGGGGACCTCTTCAGAGCGAGCCCGAGCGAGTATGGAGAGGATTCGGTCCCGCACCGGGAGCAGGTTCGCATAGTCCTTGACCCGTGCCAGGACCGTCGCGAGCGAAGGGTCCTCGGTCGGTAAAACCCAGGGATAAAGCCGGTCGACCACTTGGTCGACTTCCACAAGTTCACGGTAGAGGTCCGATGTTTCCCCGAACCAGAGGTCGTAGAGCATGTCGAGCGCGGCCATCGACGGGTCGTCGACACGGAATGCCGGTCCCCGGAAT
>JASLZO010000317.1 GCA_030754805.1 Dehalococcoidia bacterium | reverse complement strand
CTTTCCACAAGTGGGCTTGTGCTTCGTTGGCTGCGATCTGTCGGGCCGATATGTCGATGCCAACGTATGTTCTGCCGAGGCATGCCGATACGACGGCACGGACGACGCCACCGGCGAACGGGTCGAGGATGTGGCCGTCGGGTGGGCAGAACCAGCGGACCAGCATCTCCGTGAGGACGGGATCGAAGATGGATGTGCCACCGCTCACGCCATGCAGTTTCTGGCTCACCGGGTCATCGTTGCCACTGCCGAAGGTGAGGTTTTCGTCTCGGCCTTCGGATGAGTCCATGCCGGGCCGGTAGTCCGAGTCCATCATGGTTGCCCATCCTTGGCTGCTAAGTGCGCCATCGCGTCCGACTTCCGACTCTATGCCGAGTGCTTTCCACGCTCGTTTGCGGTCCTGCCAGTAGCCCTGTCGGGAGTCGAGGATAGAAAACGGTGGCACTCCGAAACTGTCAGCCAGCGATTTCGGCGGTGTCAGCGGAGGAGCGACACTATCGAGAAGGACGGTCAGGTCACCGTCGTCCCATCCGGTGCCCGTCCACCCGCCGTCATCGGCATGGGCCGTGAGTAACGCCACGAGCGCCTCGTCGTCATACACAGCGAGATCGGTAGACCGGTTATCGACCAGCAACAACCGTCGGGCCTCCTCGTCGGACTTGTCGACCCATACGATCGGCACTTCGGTCAGCCCTTCCTCGATCGCCGCCCGGTAGCGGTGATTGCCGACGAGGATGCGCGCCGTTGACCGCTGAACGACGCACACGCCGTAGAAGCCGTTGGCCCGGATCGACTCGCGTATCACTTTCATGTTGCCCCGGCGGGCGTTGTCCGGGTGGGTAGTGATGCGATCCACCGGGACCATTTCGTAGTCCTGCTCGATCGGAACCGGGTCGTCAGGTAGCCCGACCGTGACCGACACCATGTCGCCGTCGGCTGTCACGTTGCCCAGCCAGTCTTTGATCGGACTCACGCTGCCGCCTCCCGGCGCTTCCTCAGTTCCGTGTAGACCGTGTGCTCAACGACTCCGCAGGCAACAGCGAGCCTCCGCTGGGAGATCCCCCGGTCGTTGAGTTCCTGCCAGATGGCGCGGCGTTCCTTCCCGCACCGGGCCATCTCGGCCTGTAGTGCCCGCAGGTCGGCGGTGAGCCGTTGTGACTCCTCTACCAGCCTCTCGGTTGTGCGCTTCTTCATGTCGTCATCCTCCTGACGCTCGGACGTTCGCTGCCATCGTGCGAAGCGAATCGAGCCTCGCCCTGATCGTGATCAGATACTGCTGTGCTGCCTTCTCGCGTGCCTCCAGCAACTTGTATCGCCGCCATTCTTCTTTCGACATGAGCGACGCCATCGCGTCTCGTTGGGCAGCGGTTCGTCGTTGCCCAACCTCGTCGACCATGCGAACAAGCGCAGCCCAGTACCGTTCCTTGTAGTCGGCCTCGGCTATCGCCCGCTCCTCAGCAAGTTTGCCGAACTCCTCGGTGCCTTCTTCTAGTTGGCTGCCGAGAACTGCCATCAACTCCTCGACCTCGGTCTGGACGATCGGGCCGCGCATCATTCTTTGTCCGTTGATCCGGGGACCAGCGACTCCGCATAAGCCTCGTTCGCCATACCGGTGAAATCAGGAACCAAGGCGACACCAAATCTGGCGCACTCATCGAGAAAATCATTGACAGACACCAGCGACTCGTAGTCCACGATGATGTCGTCGTTGATAGCCTCGGCGATGAGCCGGGCAAAGTTCGTGTGAACCTCGACTGCGGTTGGCCGGTACCCGTGCGGCCAGTCCGGGTTGTGGGGGTGAGCCATCAGGACGCTTCCTTGACCGAGAAGCGCTGGGGGCTGCCTCTGTATATCCAGTGGTAGTCGCACGATTCACGCCACCGGGCGTCAACGGTTTCAACCGTCGTCTGATCCAGTTCCGATTGGGTGGGGCGCACCACCAGACCCTCGTCCTCCATGAACTGAAGCAGCAGACT
>JASLZO010000316.1 GCA_030754805.1 Dehalococcoidia bacterium | reverse complement strand
CCAGGTGAAGTCCGTCACCGCTCCGACCATTGCAATGTCGAGGGTTCCAACTCCGAGAAGGTTGTAGCGGTCAAACACCCTCGACACCGAGTCGTCGACGCCCACCGACTCGACCGCCAAGGGATACTGCGAACCGGAGCACCGGTAGTCGCTCACGTACTGCAGACCCGCCAGCGTCGCGAACACGACGATCGTTCCAAACGAGGCCAGAACGAATCGACTGCCCAATGGGCGTCTGATTCGTCCCACTGCCGCATGGACCAGGAGGGGCAGGAAGATGCCGATCAGTGGCGTCAACATCGCTATCGCCTTGAAGTAACTGTAGTTGTGGGAATCGGTCAGGATCCGCGTCCGCACGTACATGACGACCAGCGCGACCCCCACCGAGGCGAATGCAATCCCGAACAGCGACCTCCGTGCGCGAATCCACAACCCGATGGCGAGTATCACCGCCGCCCCATCCCCGATCCGGATGGCGACGTTCTCCAGGGTCGAGCGATCGACCAGGCCGGGAATCCCGGTTCCGTAGTAGTTCCAGATGCCCAGCACCTCAAGGGGGCCTGCCCATCGGGGCTGGGGCCAACCACCCCGCTGGCTGTCCTCGAGTCGCCGCACGAGGAACTCCAGGAGCGCGAGCGCAGAGGGCAGAACGATGAGGGCGCCGACGAGGCCTCCGGTCAGGAAAGGCCACCACATCGACCACCATCGTCGTCTGAGCACCGGGACACTGACCAAGAAGAGCACCCCGAACACCAGCCCGTAGAGCAGCAGCGCGTCGCTGTACGCGGGAAGGATGATGGCGACGCCCAGTGCGACAAGGACGATCGTGGAGCGAGAACTGCCTCGGTCCAGGCCTGCCACGGCAGCTCCGAGGGCCACGCAACCGGGCAACACCCACACCTGGCCAAGCCCGCCTTCGTGCCAGGAATGCAACAACGAGACGTTTGCGGCGCAGAGGAGCACCCCGGTCCACGCCCAGACGCGGCGCTTGGTGATGTTCGAAATGGCCGAGTGGATGCCGAGCAGGGCGACGAGGAGTGCCGACACCACGATGATGCTCGTCGTCGAGATCACGTGTCCCGGGCCCCTGAAGGTGGAGACGAGGCTCCCGGCGCCACCGAAGGACCAGCGGTTGCTGGCCTCGAGGAACTCGCCTTCGACCTGGGTCGAGAACGAGGGCACCGCGTAGATCCGGAATTCTCCGGACGCCATCGCCTCGTCCATCGACGAGGTCTCGGTGCCCTCGATGATTTCCGCGTGCAACTGACGCTGTGTCAGACCATTTGACAGGCCGTTGACCGTCGTCGTGTAACCGATCGCATCCGGGCCAGTTCGAAGCGCTGCTGTGCCCTGTTCGAGGTCGAGCATGGCGGGCGAGGCGACCACCAGGACGATCGCAAGGGCGGCCAGCGTGGTCGGCTGCAGCACCGTGGACAACCGGCTCCGAAGATCCAGTGGTCGTCGCATCCAGACCGCGAGCCCGTAGCCGAGCAGTCCCAACGCGAGAAACGCCGCGTTTACTGCATGGGGTGCGACATCGTTCGGATATCCGAACGCCCACACAACCGAGATGCCGGCGAATGCTGGAATGCAACCCGCGAAGAGGGTCTCCTGCCACTCCCCTTCTTCGGTGTCGAAGAGAACGGCACACCAGCCCCCCGACCACACGAGGCAGAACAGCACGGTGCAGATGACACCGACGAGAATCTCGATCAACCTTCTACCGCCCGCTTACGTGAGCGCCCGACGGCGCTCCTGCCGGCGAATCCGCCAGCCTCGACCGACCGTGTTGGCATCTCGGGTTCATCGATCGATCCGCTCAATGGTCTCGATGCCATCAATCTCTCCGACGAGCGACTGCCATGATGTTTCCCAGACGAATCGGTAGTGCTATTGGTGGAACAAATCTTGCGAGGCCCTGACCGAATCCGACGAGGTCCCCGGCCATCCGTACACAGTGGCGCAAGGTGAACACGTTT
>JASLZO010000315.1 GCA_030754805.1 Dehalococcoidia bacterium | reverse complement strand
GAGTGGTAAGTCGACCCTACTGAACATCCTGGCGGGGTACGACACCCCATCCGCCGGCGAGATTCGCGTTGGAGACAAGGATCTCCTTAACCTTCGTGGCAAGGAAACGGAAGCCTATCGGTTGAACGAGGTCGGTTTCGTCTGGCAACAGACCGGTCGGAACTTACTTCCCTATCTGTCCGCCCGCGAGAACGTCGAACTTCCGATGCTTCTCTCGAGGACTCCGGGTCGAGAGCGCCGCCGCCGGTCGATGGAACTCCTCGAGGCAGTTGGTCTGGAACACCGGACGTCCCATCGGCCCGATCAACTATCGGGCGGTGAACAGCAACGCGTTTCAATCGCGATTGCGATGGCGAACCAACCTTCGTTGTTGCTGGCGGACGAACCCACGGGGGAGCTGGATTCCGAGACCGCGATGGAGGTACTTGGGCTGTTTCGCTCGTTGAGTGAGCGGTTCGGAACGACGGTTGTGATCGTCACCCACGACCCCGAAATCTCGGCGACCGTAGACCGAGTGGTCATCATCCGTGACGGACGCGCCAGCGCGGAGATCGTGTCATTGCACAGCTTTCGGAAGCCCCGTGACGGTGAAGCCTCGGGTCGGCCGGAAGAGTTCATCCTGGTTGATAGCAGCGGCAGACTCCAGATTCCTCGTGACTTCCTCGACCACCTTCGGATCCGCGAACGGGCCAAGGTCGAGATGGACGGAGACCGGGTCATCGTGTCTCCCGTCGAGGAAATGTAGTTGGCAGCAGCGGAAAACGACGACTACTACGTCGCTCAGACGCATGACCTCCGCAGGAGCTACCGGCTCCGGAGCGAGGAGATCCATGCGCTGCGTGGCGTTGATATCTCCGTCAACCGCAGCGAATTCGTGACCCTGATGGGTAGATCCGGGTCTGGGAAAACGACGTTGTTGAACATACTGGCAGGTCTCGACCGACCAACCTCTGGGACGGTGACCGTTCTTGGGCACAACATTGGGGCGATGTCAGATGAACAACTGGCCAGGATGCGCCGCGAAAACATTGGGATCATTTTCCAATCGTCGGCCCTGATGCCGTTGTTGACGGCAATCGAGAACGTCGAGTTGCCGTTACGGATACTGGGCTGGCCGCGAGCGGATCGCGAACGGCGCGCCCACGAGTCCCTCGAAGTCGTCGCCATGGGCCACCGAGCACGTCATCGGCCGTACGAGCTTTCTGGGGGTGAGCAGCAGAGGATCGGGATCGCACGGGCTATCGCCCCGAAACCAGCCCTAATCATCGCCGACGAGCCAACCGGGGAGTTGGATTCGGTTTCCGCGCAACGGATATTCGGTCTCTTCCGGTCGCTGGTCGATGACGAACGGGTGACGATCCTGGCCGCGACTCACGACCGCGCGATCATCCGACGGGCAGACCGTGTACTCGAATTACGAGATGGGAACCTCGCGGAGCACGAGTAGCGCCCGGTTCGGCCGGTGACTCCTAGCGGGCTTTAGCCACGATATCTGCGATCAGGGGCAGATCCTCCGCCTGGCGGTAGGCGATCATCAATTCGCTGAATCCAAACTCTTCGAGCCGGTCCAGGTGACCGCGGAGACTCGCGGCATCGGTGAAAACGAGTTCTTGCGCCAGCTCCTCGTATGACGCGGTTCCGGGCTCGCGTCCACACAGCTGTTGCAAATTGTAGTTCCGGCCGAAGTTATTCACCCACCATTCTCGGACCTCGGCGGGTTCCACGAACCCGAGCGTCGTGATGAGTTCGAACGGCTCATGCTCGGCTCCCCGTGCTGTCTCTCGGACCTTGCCAAGCAGGGTGGGGTTGCTCGTGTAGACATGCAGTCCGTCGGACACTCGCTGAGCGATGTCGGACCAGTACTGGCTCATCGCCGCGATGTAGATGGGGATCCGTTCCTGGACAGGTTGAACGCGTTGAGAGACCTCTTTGAAATGGAACGCTTCGCCGTCCGTCGTCACGGTCTCGCCGGACAGGATC
>JASLZO010000314.1 GCA_030754805.1 Dehalococcoidia bacterium | reverse complement strand
ATATGCTCGCCAGCCGGAGAAGTGAGAGTCACTCTTCCGATATCGCGTTACCAAGGTCGCCCCTTCATGAGCACCCTTGCTCGTCGCATCCCGACCCGCAGTCCCCTGGTGATGCTGACGAGCCTGATCAACGGTTTCACCACGGAATTCGTCACCATCGTCGTCGTGACCTGCGCGTTCGCCGTCGTCGTTCGGAGCGACCGGAGGGCAGGTTTGATCCCCGAGTAGATCATCAACATAATCGCGATGAACACCGCCGCCGCGAGAATCCACAGGACACCTACAACGATGATGACGACATCGCGAATGGAGGCAATTAATGGGTAGTCAGTCACAGATACCTCGCGGGGCCACACTATAGTAGCGGCCTTGGGGCCGACGCCTCAATCGAGCGATGGATCGAACGTCTATCCGTCGCCTAACCGACCGGCACTTCCAACTCACGGACTCGGTAGATAGCGACCTGATCGTTAACTTCGGTCCGTTCAAGCTCGGCCATTTCATCGAATACAGCGAGTCCTTCCGCCGGGTAATAGAGCCGCTCAAGTTGCCCCACCATGAGGTATCCGATGTCGTATTTCTCGATGATCGTCCGCACCGCTTCAGCCTCTCCGACGCTATACAGGCGCCGCACGTCCGCGAGTCTCGCGTTGACCAATGGTTCCGCACGGCCGATCCCGCGTTGCTGGGTCTGGTGCCACGGCCATCCGACCACCACGGGCAGACCGGTCAGTACCGCCACGCGGGACAGGTACCGGAAGTACGTAACGTCATTTGGGGCGGGCGGAACAACGGCTTCGGCAACCACCGGGCTGCCCGACACGCTGCGTCGCAACCACTCGATCCCTTCTACTTCCGGAGCAAGTGCAATGATGGCATCCCCGATGTCGTGATAAGTCGCCGACTGGGCGTAGGCGAGGCCATCCAGCGTTCGCGGCAGCGGTTCGAATCGGTCGGCAAGCCGGGCCCGCGTACCGAGGACCGGATACACCCCTGCGGCAAACACGAGCAATGCGAGTCCGGCCACGAATCCCAACTTCACCGGCGAGCGCAGCACGCGCCGGAACGCTCCGTCCTGCACCAATCTCCACATCAAGAACCCGCACGCCAGCCCGAGCAGCACCCATGCCTGGATGTAGACCCTGAAGATCGTGTTCATCCGCACCAATCGATCGTCGATCGCATACAGGTCGACACCGATGATCAGCAACAATGCAAGTCCCGCGGCCGCAAAGGCAAGGCGAGTTGGCAGTTGAGTCCCCGGGGCGAGAATCGTTGCCGCGATCGCGACCAGGAGAACTCCGTTCACGGCGACGACCTCGAACCCGGAGACCCAGACAGGTACCGCGATCATTGCGGTCCCGACTCCGATGGCGACGGCACCGAGAGCCCGCCGGTTCCCTCGAAACACCCTGGCACGGGAGCGGGTCCAATACGGAACAGGAGTGATCGTCGTCTGCCGTCTCGAGAAAGACGCCTTCGACAGGCTCACGATCAAAGCCGAGGAAAGGACGAACAGTGGTAGCCCGAAAATCGCGATATACGAATGGATGGGAGTCTTCTCTGGGCTCCTGACCACGTCCGTATAGAACGCAACGTTCGATACGTGATACGGGGCGAACGATACGAATCCAATCACGACGAGGACACTTAACGTCAGAGCCGCATAGACCACCGTTGGGATCAATCCCGTTCCCCTGGATACGTACGCGATCGCGATCGCGACGGGTCCTAGCGCGACGTATGGTGGAAAATCCCACGCGTTCGTCGCCAACAATGCTCCACCAGTCAGGCCCAGGGCGGCAAGCGGCAAGAGCCTCGTCGTCACACCAAATCTCCGGTATACGGCGAACGCCGCCGCCAGGGACAGACCGACGGCAAGCAGTGTCATCGGCAACGCCATGAGGTGTGCATGAAGATCGCCGAACAGGAATGTGAAGAACGGGAATTCAGTGATGCTGATCGACCCCGGGACATCCACCATCCG
>JASLZO010000313.1:1674-1994 GCA_030754805.1 Dehalococcoidia bacterium | reverse complement strand
TCGGCTGCCTGATCGCCAACCTGCCCCAGCTCGAGAATGGATCTCCCCCCCCTCATGTCCAGCCGGCCATCCCACCTGACCGTCTGCTGGCGCGCCGTACCAAGGGTTTCGGTTCCACTCCACAGTATCCTGATACGCTCCCTGGGGCCGGGCTCAGCCACGGCGTTCCGCGACACAATCTCGCTGCCCCGCAGCACATCGATCCGCTCGATCGCCGCCGTGCCGTCAACGGAAGCTTTCAGTGTCGGTGGTTCAACCGACTGATAGGCTTCGCCCATCGGATGCCCGTCGGCCTCCATCCACAACCGGATCCGCGCCCC
>JASLZO010000313.1:0-1664 GCA_030754805.1 Dehalococcoidia bacterium | reverse complement strand
TTCGGCATACAGCCCGGTGAGACCGTTGCGCAGGTTCCGGCACTGACGCCACCCTGGATGATCGGCTCCCGGACGCCCTGTAACCCCATCGGTGCCGGCCGTTACCCCTACCTGATATCCCCGCCTCAGGGCGTCCTCCACGAACCACTCGGAGGTTCCATGAGTAGAGTGGATCTCTGCCAGGGGCTCAATCTTCGGCTCGTGAAAGTCCAGGTTGGTCGGGCGTCCTCCCACATGCATGTTCACGAGTACGGGGCGCTCCCTCATCACCTCGTGAAATTCGCGCGCAGTGGGTAGATCTGGTGTCGGATCGGGCTCCCGTTCGGTGAAGAACCGGCCCGAGCGGTGCAGCACCTGCTCGAAGTTCCTGTATATGACGTTGCGATCTCCACCCGCCGGAGTGAGCGGACTCCATTCGCATCCCAGAAAGGTGACGAAGGCGCCCTCTTCGTGGGCCCCGTGCGTATCCCGATGGATCTGCTGCCACGTTTGCGTGGTCACGTAGTGATCGTTGGACTGCTGCGTGGCAAACTGCAGGCCGGCGGCGTAGCGGGCATAGCGGTAGTGGTCGGCAAGGCTGCCGGCGCCGCAACCGACCTCGGTCTGGCCGGAGTGGACGTCTCCCCAGAACAGTCGCCGTCCGTCGGTCGCCTCTGACTCGACCGTGATTGGATTACTCGTCGTCAGGAGCTCATTATCTCCTCCTGCACCCTCGGCCCGGGCGCAAACGCGAAAGATGCCTGTCGTATCAATCCTTGTTTGATGGCGATGAACGGGAGGATCGGACTCGACAAGAGTCCGGAGGGACCACGGGTCCGACGCCGGAGCCAACCAGAGTTCAGGCTCGTTGTGCATTGCCGTGGGGTTGCCCCACTCGTCCACGGCCTTCGTCAGCAGCTCGAAGTCCTCACCGGAAATGCACATCGACGGCGCCATGACTTCGAGGGCCGTGGGTTCACTAGGTTCGACCTCGATACCTGGCAGCTCATTCAACTCGTACCAATCGCGCCCCCCGCTCGCGGTATCCCCGTTATCGAGATTCACAGCGACCAGGAAGCGTGCTGCCTTGCAGGCGAACGTCGGCGACCGCCAACCCGGGCTGCCCTCGGACTGGTCACCGCAGATCAGTTCGATGCGATCGCCGGGTTCGAGACGACCTTCCTCGACGACGACCTCTATGAAATGATTCCACGGGTCGAAGTTCCACGTATGCTCGCGAGCGATCGCGACGGCTGAATTGCGTCCGGATGCGGACACCACCCGGACCGTCATGTAGCCGGCTGCAGAAGCATCCTGCGCCTGCAGCTCGTGCCAGTCGAACGGCCACCGCCAGGCGACTCGAAAGCGACCACCCATTGGGATTCCGCTGTCCCCGGCCTCATACACGAATCGCAGCATGCACAAGGAGGCCACGCGCAGACGCGGCGGCCCCTCGTACGAGACGGTCCCATAGCACCGAGCTCGATCCGAATCGGACATCTCCGGATTGTGATGGATCTGGCCTTTGTCCGGCTGGCCGCTCGTCAGCAGCACGGCTTCCTCCCCCCGTTGGATGTTGTCGAACGCGTGAGTATTTAGTCTCAAGCGCGACCAACCGCAAGGAGGCGGTCTGTGTCCCGATCTCTGCAGCCGACCTGGACTTCAGGAATTGGCGCGTCTGCGTC
>JASLZO010000312.1 GCA_030754805.1 Dehalococcoidia bacterium | reverse complement strand
GGAACTCCATCTCTGGCACGTCGGCAAACACGCCCAGCAACTCCGTGCCGCCCTGATCGAACCAGGTACGAACCCGGACCAGACCGTGCGGCTCACTGAAGTCCGGGTCATCGCCCAGTTCTCTCGAGTCGCTCCCCGATCCGCCCGCCCGCGGCTCGTCGAATTGGCGAGCGAACGTCGCGCTTGTGGTCAGCAGAAACAGTGCGGCAGGAAGCCGCCAGAAGATCATCGGCCGCCTCGGGTATTGCACCGGGTTGGCACCGCTGAGGGTTGCGTGGCCCATCATCACGGGAAAACGCGGCGCCACAGGCCGGCCTACCAGTACGCCGCCGAGTCGTCATCATCGCCCGCCGAATCGTCGTCGCCCGCCGAATCGTCGTCGTCTCCGCTCGTTGGAACGAGCTGGAAATCGTATTCGACCGGCACCTCTGATCCCAGAAAAACCACGACCTCTTCCTCGAAGGAACCGTTGATGGAGCCATCACGATCGATTGTCCTGCCCCCCGATAACCGGTCCAGAGCGCATGATGGTCTCCGGACCAGGAGTAGGAGGGCATCGTGCCAGGCAAGAAACACCGTCCGGAGCAGATCATCCGCAAGCTGCGTGAGGCCGACATCCATATGGGAGAGGGATTGTCGGTCAAGGAGGACTGCCGAAAACTCGAGGTCACCGAGCAGACGTACTACCGCTGGCGCAAGGAGTACGGCGGCATGGGCATTGAGCAGGCGAGGCGCCTGAAGATCATTGAGAAGGAGAACGCGCGCCTGAAGAAGCTCGTGGCAAACCAAGCATTGGACATCGACATCCTCAAGGAAGCCGCAGGGGGAAACTTCTGAGCCCGCGGCGGAAACGGCGCTTCGTGGTGCATGCTCGGGACAAGTTCGGTGTCTCCGAGCGCAGGGCATGCCAGGTAGTCGACCAGGTCCGGTCGACCCAGCGCTATTCGCCGCGGGAAAGTGATGATGAGCCTCGGTTGGTTCGGCGGATCGTCGAGCTCGCCTGCAAATTCGGCCGGTATGGGTACCGGCGCGTCACAGCATTGCTCCGAGGCGAAGGTTGGGCTGTCAATCACAAGCGCGTAGAGCGAATCTGGCGCCAGCAGGGTCTGAAAGTACCGAAGCGGCAGCCCAAGAGAGGGCGCCTGTGGCTCAACGACGGCTCGTGTGTGCGGCTTCGGCCTCAATACCGGGACCACGTGTGGTCATACGACTTCGTCGCGGCCAGGACGTATGACGGACGCCCGGTGAAGATACTGACGCTGATGGACGAGTTCACTCGCGAGTGTCTCGCCATGGTCGTCGCGCGACGGCTGACATCGGAAGGCGTGCTGGACGCGCTTTCGGAGCTGTTCGTTCGCAGAGGTTTACCCGAGCACATTCGAAGCGACAACGGCCCGGAGTTCACCGCCAAGAAGGTCCGAGAGTGGTTGGCGTCCCTCGATGTGAAAACGCTTTTCATCGAACCGGGCTCGCCCTGGGAGAACGGCTTCATCGAACGTTTCAACGGCTCGTTGAGGGACGAGGTGCTCAACGGCGAGATCTTCTACACGCTCAGAGAGGCGCAGGTCGTCATCGAGGACTGGCGTCACGAGTACAACGAGATTAGACCGCACATGTCGCTGGGATACCGACCCCCTGCACCCGAGGCGCGCGTTCCCCCTGGGCCCGCAGGGGGTGCTACCGTGGATACGGAGTGGCTCGTCGCTCCGGGGTGGAATGCTGCTCCGGGGCTAACATGAGAAGTGGTCCAAACAACGGGGGCAGGACAAGTACCCGAGGTCGCCACGCAATGGGCGGTTTTCGATGGCAAAAACGGATCGACTGAGATTCTGTGGAACCAATATTACTTCGGCGAATGGTACTACGGCGAAGACGTCGGCGGGTACTGGCACCCGGTTGTTGCCGATCTGGACCACAACGGGGCATGGGAGATCATCCAAGAGGACTCCGTGTACGCGGCCGACGGCACGCCACTGTGGGATGCGCCGCCCTTCCCGTACGAAC
>JASLZO010000311.1 GCA_030754805.1 Dehalococcoidia bacterium | reverse complement strand
TGCCGCTTCCGTGCCCGTGAAGACCGGTTCCTTTTTGAGGGCCCGGCCCAGTTGGCAGGCCAGGTCACGAACGCCCAGGTGTCGCGGTCCTGCGAGGTTGAGGATGGTCGGCGGACTGGAGGCCAGGTCCAGGGATCGTAGTGTGACGCGGTTCGCATCGCCCTGCCAGACGATATTGACATGTCCCGTCGTCAGATCGATTGGTTCGCCCGCGAGGATCTTCGTGCCCAGGTCCACGAGTACGCCATAGCGAGGCTCGACGGCGTAATTGAGACGCAGTGTTACGATCTTTGTGCCATTGGTGCGCGAAAAAAATTCAAACACCCGCTCGCGCCCGAGGACGGATTGGGCATACTCGCCGATCGGTCCTAGTGCGTGATCTTCTGCGGGACCGTCGGACCGAGGGGTGGTGAAGGGGTACACATTACCGCTGGAATACACCACGAACCGGCTGTTCGGCCATCGCTGCGCGACAAGAGCGGGCAAAACGGTATTACGCATCCAAGTCACACTGGCTGCGCCCTCGGTCCCGAATTTTTGTCCGGCCATGTAGACAAGGTCGCCGACGTCCGGCAGTTTCGCGAGTGCGGCGCTGTCCATCAGATCGCAGGAGATCGTCGTGATGCCGTCCCGCTCCATGGCGTTTCGAACGTTTTCATCAGAAAACTGCGACACCGCCAGTACGCGCTGCGATCTTCTGGTCGCATCGAACGCCCGTTTGGCCATGAGGGCCAGTCCGTGCCCGATCTTGCCTCCCGCTCCCAGCAGCATCAGATCGTCTTCCGATCGCGCGAGCGTCTCCATTACGCCCTGATCCGGCTCGCTCAGATCGAGCATCAGTTGGTGAAGGTCAACCGTCATGTCGTTTGTTCATGCGAGGTAAAGGAGAGACGGGAGTCGAGGGTCGAGCCGGGATCGCAACAATTCATGTTTCGGACCTTCATCACTTCGCTTCGGCATCGTTTTCCTCCTTGCCCTTACGGAACACCGGTTCGTTCAAAGGAGTTAGTGGCCGCTCGCCTCGCAGCACCGCAGCCACGTTCGCGGAACAAAGCCGGCGCGCTCCGCGGCGGCTTTCAAGGGATCCGCCACCAATGTGGGGTGTTAGGTTCACGTTGTCCATTCGCTTCAGGTCGGGATGAATGCGCGGTTCCTGCTCGAAGACGTCCAGACCGGCGCCGCCAAGATGCCCGCACTTGATCGCGGCGACGAGGGCCGGTTCGTCCACCACCTTTCCGCGTGACATGTTGATCAGGAAGGCGCCCTGCTTCATACTCGCCAGGCGCTCGCTGTTCATCAGGTGGTGTGTCTGGTCCGTTAGGGGCACGTGCAGTGATACGAAGTCAGATTCTGCGAGTAACTTATGGAGGGATCGGTAGTCCGGTTCATCGACGCGAGTGCGACGGTGGTATATGACGTTCAGACCGAATGCCCGCGCCCGTTTCGCCACCGCCTGCCCGATCTTTCCGTAACCGACAATGCCCAGTGTCTTGCCCGACAGGAGGATGTCTTCCCACAGCTTGGGTCGGTGCCCCACCTGTTCCCACTGGCCGGAGCGTACGAACCGGTCGGCATAAACCAGTCTTCGCGCCGCACCCAGCACATGGCCCATCGTGAAGTCGGCCGTGGTTTCCGTGAACGCGTCCGGAACGTTTGTCGCCCAGATACCCCGCTGTGCCATCAGGCCGAGTTCGAGGTTATCCGCCCCGATAGCAACATTCGCTACGATCTTTAGGACCGGGGCGGCATCGAGCAGTTCGGCATCGATGTGAAGGTCCATGTTGTTGATGGTGGCCACGACACGGGGCACGATGCGGAGAATCTCTTCTCGCGGCATCGGTGAGCCGTCGGATGGGGCCGTAATGAGTTGCGCCATCTCGTTCAGCGGCGCAAAGTCTTCGTCCGGTGCGGCGTCGGTGATGAGAATTTGATCCATGGAAGATAGTGTAACGCCTCGAAGCGACCGGAGGATGTAGACAGGTCGCGATGTGCCTGGTGACCGACG
>JASLZO010000310.1 GCA_030754805.1 Dehalococcoidia bacterium | reverse complement strand
CTCCTCGAGCGCCCCAGCCGGATTCGATGACTGGAGTAGATCCACGCTCTCCACGGAGATGGATGGACTCCTACTCACCTCTTGGAGCCACCTGCGAGACGTCTGGCGGAAGGTCGCGCGCAGCATGTCGTGATGGGGATGAAGTCGCTCGAACACTTTTCGGAACTCGGTCTCGTCCAAGGCACTCGAACACCTGAGGAGCACGGACTGGTTAAAGTGGTGGAGATCGTGCTCGTTTTCGCGGAAGAACCACTCCTGGATCGGAGTAAGAGGGACCGTCCCCACGATGCGCTCCGCGGAAGAGCTGCTCGCGCCGCTCGTGACGCGCCCTGCCAGATCCCCGATGTTTTCGGCCTGGAAGAGATCTTTGACTTCAAGAGTCAGCTTCTCCTGCTTGAGCCGGCTGACGACCTGTATCGCCCGAATGGAATCGCCGCCGAGTTCAAGGAAGTTGTCGTGGAGACCAATCCGCGGGGAACCGAGCACTGCGGCCACGATTCGGGCGATGGCGCTCTCCGCGCTGGTTACAGGAGCCCGGTACTCGCGATCTGTCGTCACCTGGACATTCGGCAGGACGCTGCGGTCGATCTTGCCGCTCCGGTTGATCGGGAAGTACTGCATGTACAAGAGGTGACTCGGCACCATATAGTGCGGCAGTCGCTTCCGCAGAAAGTCCTGAAGCGACTTTCCATCGAGTTCTGCTCCCGCTGTGTAGTAACCGACCAATTCGGATGTGGCCGCCGCGGTTCGGCGCGCCAGAACACAGGCGCCATTGACGGCGGGGTGTTCCCGCAAGTGATACTCGATTTCGCCTGGTTCGACCCTGAATCCGCGTATCTTGACCTGGTCGTCGAGGCGTCCCAGGAAGCTCAGTGTACCGTCGTCGTTCCAAGCACCGAGATCCCCGGTGCGGTAGAGAGTGTCGTTTTCGACAAACGGATTGCTGACAAACTTCTCTCGCGTCAGCTCGGGGCGGGCGAGGTAACCGCGAGCGACGCCGTCTCCGCCCGTGCAGATCTCACCCGGAATCCCGCTCGGACAAGGCTGAAGATTGTCGTCCAGCACATAGACCACAGTGTTGGCAATGGGGCGACCGAGCGGGATGTCCTCCTGGTAGGTGCGGTCGACCCGATGGCACGTGGTGAAGGTCGTGTTTTCCGTCGGTCCGTAGCAGTGGATCAGTTCCAGGTCGGGGTTGGTTTCGCGCGCCCGATTGACGTGTCTGGTCGAAACATTCTCGCCTCCGGTCAGGACCCGTTTTAGGCTGCCGAATACATGGGGATCGGCGTCTACCATCTGGTTGAAAAGACTCGTCGTCATGAACATGGTGGTCACTCGGCAATCCCGGATCTCCTTCTCCAACAAGCCGGGTTCGAGGAGGGCTTCTTTGCCGGGAAAGCAGACGCATCCCCCATTGAGCAGAGCACCCCAGATCTCGAATGTCGAGGCGTCGAAAGCGAGGGAGCCGGCCTGGAGGATACAATCCTCCTCGCTGAGTTCCACATAATTGGTGTTCCGCACAAGACGAATGACCGACTTCTGCTCTATCTGCACTCCTTTGGGCTGGCCAGTGGAGCCCGACGTGTACATGATGTAAGCGAGACTATTCGCCGTCCCCTGCGATTCCGGATCGGGTATCTCGGTATCGCCGACCAGCACCACAGATGCCACGTCGACGGTGACCAGACCTGGGCAGGCTAACTGCAAGGTGTCCTCGTGCTCATTTTCTGTCAGAACCAGCCTGCATCCTGTTTCCCCGATGATGAAAGCCAGCCGTTCGGCAGGGTAGGCGGGATCGAGCGGCAGATAGGCTCCGCCGGCCTTGAGGATGGCCAACGCTGCGACGGCCGTCCACGCGGACCGCTCCAGCAGGATTCCCACAGGCTCTTCGTCACCCAAGTCCACGCGTGTCCGAATCGCCGCGGCAACCTGGTTGGAGAGGTTGTTTAGCTGGCGGTAGTCAAAGCGGTCTTTCTCGCACACGGCCGCCGCTCGGTTGGGGAATCGTTT
>JASLZO010000030.1:9104-9403 GCA_030754805.1 Dehalococcoidia bacterium | reverse complement strand
CCCGGAATGGGAATGAATCGCGACTTCCTGGCGCGACACGTCCACATGCGCTCCCTGGCCTGTTCGGTCCCGACGCCGCAGCGCCACCAACGCGCCGAACGCCGCGTGGAAGCAGGCAATCTGCGAGAGCAGATCCGCCGGCCCCATCGCTGGAGGCATCTCGTCATCCCCGTGCGCGTACAGGAGCGTCCCAGCAGCCTGTGCCACCAGCTCACCGCCGACGTATCCGTGCTTCGTCCCGGTCCGCCCGAAAGCCGACATCGACACGTACACAACCGCCGGATTCGTCGTGCGGAGAT
>JASLZO010000030.1:0-9094 GCA_030754805.1 Dehalococcoidia bacterium | reverse complement strand
GATCGGGCCGGAGATGTTGATCATCATGATGGGGAACTCGGCGACGTTGGCCTCCGATAGACTGGGCTCCTCCGCGTCGTCGGGAAGATCCGGCTTGGCCTGATCGACCTTGTCTCGCACGTACTGCAGCGCATCCTCGATGACCACGTCGGCCGTCCCAGCCAGCGCGACGGCGTTCGTTCGCCCTTCGTCGGTCGTCAGGTCGAGAACCACGCTCCGCTTGTTGCGGTTGAACGCGGTCCACGGCAATCCGCGGTCTGGTCCCACCTTGTCCCCGGCAAAGGGCCCAATCTCACGCGTCGCATCTCCACAGGGCCGTTCGACCAGGATCACATCGGCGCCCATGTCGCCGAACATGCGGGCACACGCCTGCCCCAGGTAGCCCGTCAGGTCCAAGACCCGAAGATGTTCGAGCGCCCCTACCGTTCCCTTCGTGCTCGTCATGTCGCCCTCACTCCTTCGAGTACGGTCCGAACGGCTCCGGTTGGAATGGACCTTCCCGTGTCTGGATGAACGCCCGCAGCGCGGCGTTCAGGTCTCGTTGGAGATCTCCGCTCACCGCGTTCAGTGTCTCTGGTCGGTTGAGCGAGATCACCACTCCCCCACGTCACTTCTCGTACAGAACGCAAAGGTGGCCATGCTCTCTCCCTCGATATTCAATCGTTCCGGCGTAACCCGTCACCGGCCTTCGCCATCGCGTAGACGGCCTGTGCGCACTCCTCACCGAAGAACGCGGGCATTCCAGCCTCGCGGTAATGCTTCAGCAACGGATTGTCGGCGGTCGCACCGCGGAACCCGCTGATCACGATTTGCTTGCCACTCCTCTCCGGCAGAGAGGCGAGGCGTTCGAACAGCTCTTCATCTCGGTTCGACATGTCGCCGTCACCCCAGGGCCCCCCGACCGATAACGGCCCGGTCACCACCATGTGGATGTCGTCGCGAGACGCCATCATCTCGATCACGTCCAGGTGCATCCCCGGGTCTGGGCCCGGACCCCCAAGGTCGACCGGGTTCCTTGCCGGCGGGGCATGCGCTGGGATGATTTCCTGGATGCGGCCCCGCATATCGTCGTCGAACTCCGGCACCGTCAGCCCCATCGCGTCGCATGCGTCGGCGATGATCACGCACTGGGCACCCGCCCCGTTGATGATTGCCACTCCGCTCCCCGACGATGGCCCGCCGGTGGCGATCGCGTCCGCCATCGTCAGCAGGTCCTCGCTCCCTTCGGCACGAATAATCCCCGCCTGCCTGCACATGGCATCGATCAGCCTGTCTTCGATCGCCAGTGACGCCGTGTGGCTACTCGTGGCCCGTGCTCCCGCCGCCGTCCGGCCAGGCTTAAACATCAGGACCGGCTTGTCCCTCGTCACCGCGCGAGCCGTCTCGAAGAACCGACGCCCCTCGTCGCGGAACCCTTCGACATAGAGGCAGATCGCAGACGTTTCCTCGTCCTGCGCCAGATACTCGAGGTACTCGGCCATGCTCAGGTCGGCCTGGTTTCCAATCGACAGGCAGGATCGCACCCCGACCCCGCGCGCGATCAACTGCGTCCCCAGCCCGGCGGCGAAGGACCCGCTCTGCGACACGATCGAGATTCCGCCAGCGACCGGCGTCGTCGGCCACATCACGTTGAAGTTCGTAGCGGCCGTGTAGATCCCTTGGCAGTTCGGCCCTGCGAACCGGACTCCGCCCGCTCGGGCAATCTCCACTGTCCTCCGCTGCAGGTCGAGGCCATCGCCTCCCGTCTCCTCGAACCCGGCCGAAATCACAATCGCGGACTTCACGCCCTTGGCGACGCATTCCTCCATGATCTGAGGAACCAGCACCGCGCGGACGACGATGATCGCGATGTCAACGTCTTCCGGCACCTCGCCGACCGTCGGGTACGCCTTCAGGCCCTGGATCTCCGTCTCGCGCGGATGGACCGGGTACAGGCGTCCCGTGAACCCCGTCCGTTTCGGCCGGTCCACGACCCATCCGCCCCAGCGACGCAGGTCGTTCGTCGCACCGATAATCGCGACCGACTCCGGCCGGTACATCGGGTCCAGCTGTTCCTTGATCGTTCTCGTCATCGTCACCCTTCCATCACCCCCAGACACGCTTGCCCCGGATGCGGCGAATCATAGCGGCCACAACCTCGAAGGTTGGCATCGGCTCGCACCTTCCATATTGTCAGGTAGGCGCACCGGCGGTCGGGCTGACGTCGGCCAGCACCTCCTGAAGACTCGCTCCAGTCCAGAAAGTCGTGCTTTTTCGGGTCAGTCCCGAACCGCCCGGAGATGCACGCCAACGTGATGTAGTTGTCGCGGATGTCCTCGAGCGTCAGCGAAATCGGGTTCTCGACCAGTCCCGTGATGGGCAGCGACCAGGACGAGCCCTCAATGACCGTGAGCTCCGTCCGGAGGAACACCTGGTAGTGGTTCCCCATGGCGGTGTACTTCGCCTCGTGCCCGGCGCCCCCGGCAGCACGGTCTCCGTCCAATCGAACAGCACGAACGGAAGGCCGGCGCACCGGGCCCGCCAGGCACCTGACAGCGATCAGTGGCGCGGTGACAAGCCCACCCGCTCCGATATCCAGCTTGGTCCTTGGGCTGCTCCGGCGACTCTATAACCGAAGATGCGCTCCGCGTCGATGGGTGGCTTCGTCCGGTGCTGATACTTGGATACGGCTTGTTAAGCTCGTCCCACGAACGTCCGATCACCCCTTCAACGGAGCACCAAACGCATGGAAATCAAGCGCATCGACAACATCGGGATCGGCGCAAAGGACGTGGAGCGCCTCGTCAGCTTCTACGAGCAGACACTTGGCCTTGACGCCGAGGTCTCGTCGTGGGGCGGCACCGTCCACATCGGCAACGCGGACCTCTTCATCTTCCCAACCGAGGAGACCGCCTCAGGAAAGCCTCGCGGTATCACCTTGGAGGAAAACCCCCGCGGCATCGATCACATCTCCATCGAGGTCGAGGACATTGAAACCGCCTGCCGGGAACTCGAGCAACGCGGCCTCAGGTTCCCTGGGCCCATCGAAGGCGATGCTAGCCAATTCCGCTACCGAGGCTTTCCCGACCCGGAAGGCAACATGTTCTACATCGTCCAGCAAGCCCCGGATGGCTAGACTCCGCTTCTGTCTCTTCGAAAAGAGCGACGGGAGGGCTGAATTTTCGCTTCAGGCTTAGTCGGCCACCATGAGCAACAGCGGGGCCCGGTTGTACAGCTCCCGCGGCAGCATCGACGATTCTGGCACACCGACCACGTTGTTCGCGGGTCTAGGTTCTCTCGATTTCCTCGATGTGCCTGTTCGCTCCCATTCCTCGAGAGGCCGTAACCGGAATCTCCGAATGGGCCCTCTACGGCACGGTCGGCCGCCCCCGCGCCCACTCGTGCTCACTATCTGGGCCCAGAACGGGTCACCGCGAAGAGCGATCCCTCTCCGGCGTGGGTACCAGTCCGAAAAAATTATCCTTGGGCATGCTGTGGCCGAGCGGCAGCGCCTCCACCGTCACCACCCTGATCCTCAGATTCGACTCCATACGAACGACGCCTTGCTCCGCCTCTTGGTCGATCACCGATAACACCGCCGTCCACTCTCTGGCGAACCGGTCCTCGAACCGCCAGAGGCTCCACGCCGCCCCATGTTGGGTGCCGGACCCGATCTCCGTCCACAGCGACCCACGCAGCTGGTCTCCGTAATGGCCCAGCAGTTCCAGGTTGGAAGCTGGAGTCACCGTCACGATGTGGGACCGAGAGGCGCTCGCGAGCCCCGATGAAACCGTCATCGGCCCGTTCACGTCGGCATCGGCCGGTGGGACCAGCACCGGGAACGGGTCCGGCTGTCCGAACCGTGCCAGGATCGGTCCCGTCGTGCTCCCAAAGAACGTCGGCCGCCCACAAAGGTCGGCCGGTGGATCGCTGGGAGCGACCGTGATCCGCCCCCGGACCGTGCCTTCCGGTCCTGCCATCGTCATCACCGTTGCGAACCGCTCCTCGCCATCGCAGACCACCGCATAGGAGCCCCCTCCATCACGAATGTCTTCGGCGTACGACTCCGGCAGGATCGGGATGTCTCGAAGGTACCAGCCAGCAGCCTCAAATGCTTCGCGAAACGTCGTCTCCCCGTCTTCAAGATCCACCCCGCGCAGGTCGACCAGCACGGTGACCACGAGACCAGCCTCGGCGGATCGTTCGACGCTCCCGACCAGAATCGCCGCCTCCGGGAACGGGATGTCGGCTTCAGGTGGAAGGTCCCGCAGCCGCACCATCGCATCCCCTTCCAAGGGATCCGCCAAGTACCGCGCAACGAACGACCGGTACTCCTCGTCGACCGTGGGCGCAGGGGCTGGTTCGTCAACCACCTCGCCGCACCCCGCGCCGATCAAAGTGAGGCCAAGAACGAACGCGAGCCCCGCGGCACGCGGAAACCCGCTCTGGGATCGGCGGACAAGGTGCCCCACCGCATTCCTCCCTCGAGGGTCCCGCTCCGTCAGTCCGAACATCTGGGCCGCTCCCCGTTGAACGCTGGGCACGAAAAAACGGCCCCAGTATATGTCCGGCCCCGCCAGCTCCCTAAAGCGCCCCGCGTATCATGCGGGTGAAGTGTTCCGAGCACCGGCCGACCGCGTACACCACCTCGGCCTCAGCGCGGTCCACCGGCTGGAGTCCTGGCCCCCGACGGCGATTGCCGTCGATATGGCGCGCCGCGCCGGGAACGATCAGATCAGCGACATGGCGGCAAGTGTCGCGTACTATGCGCTCTTCTCCTTGTTCCCGCTCCTGCTCGGGCTCATCGCCTTCGCCAGCTTGTTCCTGGATCAAACTCGCGTTGAGCAGGAGTTACTCACGGTCACGGAGCAGTACCTTCCCGGTGCCGAGGGCCTGATCAGCGAGAACATCGATGGGGTCTTCCGCATCCGGGGCGCCCTCGGCCTCGTCGCTCTCGTTGGCCTCGTGTGGTCTGCGAGCGCCGTCTTCGGAAGCGTCGCGCGTGTCCTGGACCGCGCGTGGAGCGTTGCCGAGACGCACGCATTCCACATCGTGCGGTTCCGCTCAATCCTCATGGTCGCCGGATTGGCCGTGCTGTTCACGCTCTCGTTCCTCAGCTCCACGCTTCTCCAGACCGCCGAGGGCGTGATTGATCACGATCCGTTCGGGCTCGGAGGGTTCTTGGCCTCTGGGGCACGAGCGCTCCTTCAGGGAAGTTCGATAGTCGGTTCCATCGCGTTTCCGGTCCTCCTCTACCGTTTCGCTCCCAGCCAGCGGATACCCTGGAAAGATGTCTTCTCCGGCGCTCTGCTCGCAGGCATCCTGTTCGAAATCGCGAAGAACGTGTTCTTGCTCTACCTGAGTCGTTTCGCCCAGTTCGACCGCGTCTACGGGTCGCTGTCCTTGGTGATCGCCCTTCTCCTCTGGGCGTATATCTCTGCCTTCGTCCTGATCATTGGAGCCGAGTTCGGCGCCGCAGTGGGACGCTGGCGGCGCGGCGAAACCCAGCGCGTCATTCGTGCGCGAACTCTCGGCCGCGGATAGAAATCATGCAACGGCTTCGAGGCTTCAATGCCACCCAGTGGACCGCCGTCGCTTCCGGAATCGTGGGCATCGTCGCGGCCCTCGCTACCCTCCTTCTGGGTAACCCCCTCACGGCGCTCGTGGCGGCCACGAGCGCCGGCGGTTTCGTTTACCTCATGGAACGCGGCGGAAGCTCGAACAGCCCTGAGCGCCGGACCTAATCGATGCCCCTCTTCCAGAAGAGAAACCTTTGAACTGGCTCCGAAAATCAGGTATGATTCCGTTGTGGTTGTCCCCGAGCGACATGGTGTTATCGACTCGGTCGCAACCGGGTTCTTGGTAACCAACCGCCACCTCCCCTTTCTCGCGCTTCCGATTGCCCTTGACCTGCTCCTCTGGCTCGGTCCCAAGATTTCGATTCAGCCGTTGCTGAACCGCCTCTTCGGGGTCGGATCGACGCCCCTAACCGAACTGGGGATGACTGGCGCTTCGGCCAATGATCAGCTCGCAGCCTCGCTCACGGAGTTCAACTTGTTGGGCCTTCTTTCCCTCGCCATGCCGAGTTCTCGGTCCATGTTTCTCTCCGCCGGCGAAGCAGACGCCGCTCTCACCATCGGCACCTGGCCACTGGCCTTCGCGGCCGTCGTAGTCCTATTCACGGCAGCGCTCCTAATCGGGGCTTTCTACAGGTCCACGGTGGTACAGGGTGTCATCGAGCCCGCTAACGGGAACACCGATGGTATCTACGACATCTTCGTTCAGGCCGCCCCTCGATATGTGCGGCTCTTGCTAATCGTGATAGGCCTGGCCATGGCGGGTCTCGCCGCCCTCACGGCGCTGATAACCGTGGCCGATGCGGTCGTGCCAGGCGTGGGAAGCGTCATCGTCACAGTCACGGCCGGCGTCATCCTGTGGTTGGTCATCCTGTTCTACCTCTCCGAGAGCGCCGTCTTCGTCTCCGGGTACGGGGCGGTGGCATCGTTGCGCGCCAGCGCCCAGATCGTTCGCGCTTTCCTTTGGCCGTCAGTCGGCCTCTTCTTTCTCCTGCGTCTCATTGGCTTCGGCATGGGCATGATCTGGGGTCTCGTGGGGGATGCCTCGTTGGTGACCGTGGCAGCCATCGGCGGAAACGCCTACATCGCCACCGGGCTCACGCTCGCGGCGATGGTCTATTACCGCGACCGGATGGACTCTATGAGGTGGAACGCATGACGCCCGAATCCCCCCGCAAAGCGACCAACGGCAATGGCAAAACGAACATCAACGCCGGAAAGGCCGAGTACACCGCGAGTGACATCACCGTCCTCGAGGGCCTCGAGGCCGTCCGACGCCGTCCTGGCATGTACATCGGGAGCACGGACCAGCGCGGTCTGCACCATCTCGTGTACGAGATCGTCGACAATGCCGTCGACGAAGCCATGGCTGGCTTCTGCGACGCCGTCCTGATCACGATCAAGCCCGATGGCCGGGTCGTCGTGGACGACGACGGGCGGGGTATCCCGGTCGACGCCCATCCCACGACCGGTCTCACTGGCGTCGAGACCGTCATGACCACCCTCCACGCCGGCGGGAAGTTCGGCGGTGGCACCTACAAGGTCTCGGGTGGCCTTCACGGCGTCGGAGCATCGGTCGTCAACGCCCTGTCCGTCTCACTCAAGGTCGATGTGCACCGCGACGGCACGCTGTATTCCCAGGAATACGAGCGCGGAGGCGCCAAGACTCCCCTCACAGAGTTCGGTCATACCGAGCGTCACGGCACGACTATCTCGTTCGACGCCGACCCCGAGATCTTCAAGGAGCGCGACTACGAATTCGAGACGCTGTCGCAGCGCTTCCGCGAGATGGCGTATCTGAATCCGGGACTGGAGATCGCCTTCAACGACGAACGCTCCGGAGACGAGACCACGTTCTACTTCGAGGGCGGCATTAGGTCGCTCGTCCAGCACCTGAACGCACAACGGTCCACGGTCCATCCCATGCCCATCTACCTGGAGCGCGATGTCGAGGGGACGCACGTCGAGGTCGCGCTCCAGTACAACGACGGCTTCGCGGAGAACATCCTCGGCTTCGCCAACTGCATCCACACCGTCGATGGTGGCACCCACCTGACTGGCATCCGCTCAGCGCTCACCCGCGCGATCAATGACTACGGCCGCAAGAACAAGCTTTTCAAGGAGGAGGATCCCAACCTCCAAGGAGAGGACGTTCGCGAAGGCATTACCGCCATCGTCAGCGTCAAGCTTCCCGAGCCGCAATTCGAGGGCCAGACGAAAGGGAAGCTCGGAAACGCCGAGGTCAAGGGACAGGTCGAAAGTCTGGTGGTCGAGGGTCTCACTGCCTATCTGGGAGAGCACCCCACCGAAGCCAAGCGCATCATCGAGAAGACGCTCACCTCCGCCAGGGCCCGCGAGGCGGCTCGCAAGGCCCGCGACCTGGTCATCCGCAAGGGCGCACTGGATTCCACATCGCTGCCCGGCAAGCTGGCCGACTGCTCCGACAAGAACCCGGACAACTGCGAGCTCTTCCTCGTAGAGGGTGACTCCGCTGGCGGCTCCGCCAAGCAGGGCCGCGACCGGCGCTTCCAAGCCATCCTCCCGCTCCGCGGCAAGATTCTGAACGTCCAGAAGGCCCGCCTCGATAAGGTCTTCGACCACACCGAGATCCGGGCCATCGCCAGCGCGCTCGGCGTCGGATTCGGCGGTACGGGCGGAAAGGCCACCGAAAACGGGTCCTCGAACGGCAACGGCTCGAATGGGGTCAGCGCCGACGGCGCCGACTATGACTCCGCGGAGCCCGAAGAGGAAGAAATCGACGAGATGGATGGCCTCGACATCGCCCGTCTCCGCTACAAGAAAATCATCATCATGACCGATGCCGACGTGGATGGCGCCCACATCCGCACATTGCTGCTGACGTTGTTTTACCGTCACTTCCGGCCGCTCATCCGCCTGGGCCACGTGTACATCGCGCAACCACCCCTGTTCAGCACTCGGACGGGACGCGGCAAGGGCGACATCAACTGGCTTTACGGCGAAGACGAACTCGAGCGGAGCCTCGAGACCCAGGGACTCAAGGGTGTCGTCATCCGCGAAAACTCGGAAAAAGACTCCAAGGTCGTCTACACAGAGGCGCAGATCAACACGATCCTCCCGACGCTCAAGAAGCTCGCGGGCGCACTGCAGGAGCTTGAGAACTACGGGTACGCGAGGCCATTGCTCGTCGCCGTGGCACATGCCCTCGAGATCGGACGCAGCGGGCTCGGGTCCGACCACGAGCGGGACCAGCTCAAGCAGGCCCTCCTCGCCCGCGAGGTCCGCGTCACCGAAGAACAGGGCGGAGACGACCCTCATATCCTGATTCAGGATCCCGAGAGTGGCCGTTCGCTCAAAATCGATCACGCATTCCTCGCCCACGAGGCGGCCGAGCGCATGGTGGAGTTGGCTACAGCCCTTCGGGAGCATCTCCAGGCAGTCGGCACCGTCTTCAAGCGCGACCGCGCCGTGGGACGCCTTAATTCCTTCCTAGAGCTGCCAAGCATCGTCAAGGATCTGTCCACCAGGGGCATCATGGTCCAGCGATACAAGGGACTCGG
>JASLZO010000309.1 GCA_030754805.1 Dehalococcoidia bacterium | reverse complement strand
GGGTGGGGCGCGAACCCTTACTCTTCGTCCTCGCCATCCGCCATCGGTCCTAGCTCTTCATCAAATGCCGGTCGCGCCGGTGCACTTTGCTGTGAAGGCGGAGGACTCGAATCCGGTGGTCGCGGTTGATCGGAGCGTGGGCCCGACCGGGGTCCTCGCCCGCGTCCACCGGGGCGGCCGCCATAGCCGCCACCTCTGGTTCCTGGAACCTCTCCACCACGTGGTGAAATGGTCACCCGGCGTTCCTCACCTTCGCCTGAGCTCTGCGTTTCGACTTCTTCGTTGTCGGCCAAGGTCGTGTGCACAATCCTTCTCTCGGCGGGCGTCATCGGGTCGAGCGTGATCGACCTGCGCCGGTCCTCGACACGCTCCGCCCCACGGAGCGCCAGTTGCTCGGCTCGTTCGAGCCTTCGCTGCTGATACCCCTCGACATCGACCCGTAGCGGAATGTAGTGCCCGAGCGTTCGGCTCACCATCGTGGTCACAATCGATTGCAGGTCATGCAACGTGGCTCCACGGCGTCCGATTAGGAGCCCTGCATCCTCACCAAAGAGATCAAACACGACCTGGCCACCGGCCCCATTGGCGTTCGGATCGCTGCTGGGATTGTAAATCTCGACTTCAACCTCGACATCCATCAGGCCGAGGAGGGTTTCGACGATCTCGCGCGCCCGTTCGGCATCTTCGTCATCGACGAAAGTGACTTCTTCCCGAGGCGGTCGCTGATCTCGACCCGGCACGGAATCGTTTCCACGAATCGAAATCTGGACCTTGGCCTGCTCGGAGCCGATGCCGAGAATCCCTCCCCGGGCCTCGTTAAGTACGACGACGTCTGCGTCTTCGAGGTCGATTCCTAGCTCCAGGAGCCCGGCCTCGACTGCTTCTTGAACCGTCCTCCCCGTCGTCTCCAGCGGGCCCTGCTCCATCCTCAGTCCTCGATTCGATTACCGCGGTGGCAGGCGTTGCCGAATGAGCACGCCGGCCGATGCGGAGATTGCCAAAACCGCCGGTAGTGAACCCTTGCATTCCCACGGTGATGCCATTGGAAACGAACCAGTATAGAGCTAGCCCAGAAGGGAAAGTAAAGGCAAAGAATCCCAGCATGACCGGGAACATGAATAGCATGATTTGCTGTTGTTGACGCTGCTGCCCGGTCGCGGATGGAGGCGACATCATCTTCTGCTGCGCCCATGTGGACACGCCGACCAGGAGAGGAAGGACCGCGTCCAGTGGGCCGCCCGTGTTGCTCGGCACCGCGAGGTCGAGCCATAGGAAGGTTGTGTCGAGCGGCAGGATCTCGGCTCCGACCGGGTTCCAGTCGTATAGCCGTTGCGAGAGATACACGAACGCGCCCGGCAGGTTGCCGAGGCCTTTGATGATCGCGTAGTACAGCCCGATCATGATGGGGAACTGGATGATCATCGGACCCAGGCAACCAATCGGGTTCACGCCTGCTTCCCGGTACAGTCGCCACATCCGGCGGTTCAGCTCCTGGGGCTCGTCCTTGTACCGCGTTCGCAGCTTCTCTATCTCAGGTTGCAGCCCCTGCATCCGCGCCGTCGATCGAAACTGGCGGACCGTGAGCGGGAAGAAGATGACCTTGACTAGAACCGTCAGCGCGATGATGGCCGCCGCCATGTTCTCGGCCAGCAGCGCGTACAGAATCATCAACGCGTTCAGCATCGGCCGAAGCATCAGCATGATGAAGATGTCGCCGATTAGTTCCACTGGGAGTCCTCGGCCGGCCGAATCTCGATAATCATCCGTTGGCCGGGTAAACCTGCACTGGCTGCCGAGCCGCGGGTGCTAAGCGGTAGAGTCGGCCGTTCTGGGCGAAGATCAACGCGTTCGCCCCCGTCGACAACAGCGGCGCGTACACCGGTGACTCCAGCGCGATCCCTGCCCTCGGAGTGCCGGATGCGCTATCGATCCACCATGTCTCGTCTTCTTCATTCGCAATCAGGATGAAGTTCTCCGCGACAAGGGCAGGAGCGCCGCGGATGGCGCCCCCCGTCTCAACC
>JASLZO010000308.1 GCA_030754805.1 Dehalococcoidia bacterium | reverse complement strand
TCCATGACAAGTTCCGTCGTTGCGCGGCCGTCGGGGGGCTCCCCGATGAACAAGCGCGGGCGCTACTGGAGCGCCTGAGGCGCATCGAGACGGCGCCGCCGGAACGGATAATCCTTTAAGGAGGCTCGAAACGGAATGTCTGGCCAGCCAACGCCCCCCGCCACCGCGCCGCAGATGACGGCATTGGCCGAATGGGCCGCCGGCCACACGAGAAGGGTCAGCTGCTCGATGAAAGACATCCCACGACGACCCTTGGGGCTCGCTTCTCGATCCCCCATATCGCCGCCGTCGCGGCGATTAGTGGGGGTGTCGACCTGGATACGCTTTCCTCCAACAGCCTGGTCGATCCCGAGGTTGCCGAGTTGCGGCAACGGGTGACGATTCGCACCTATCGGCCGCGGTTGCCGCCACCGAACGACCTGCCGGCGCGAGTCGGGTTCGTGTTTTCCAACGGCATGAAATTCGAAGCGGAATGCCTGTATGCCCAGGGCTCGCCGAGCACCCCCTTGGGGCTCGAGACAATCAGGCGGAAGGTGGACGAGATTTGCCGCAGCGTCTATCCGCGCATGTCCAAGGTCATGGACCAACTGGTGGGACCCGATGAAGGGACCCTCGAGCCGCTTTGGGAAAACGTCGTCTCCCGGATAACCGGTGAAAGTTAGCCCGGGTATTTCAACCGATCTTGCGCTCCCGGCTTTTCCAGTAAGGCTCGCGAAGCAGTGATCTCCGAACCTTTCCGTAGGCGGTTCTCGGCAAGGCGTCCATGAAATCGATGGACTTGGGGATCTTGAACCCGGCAAGCGTGTCCCGGCAGTACCCGATAATGTCTTGCGCCTTCAGGTCCACGCCGGGCCGGGTGACGACGATCGCCTTGACGGCTTCGACCCAGCGCTCGTCGGGGACCCCGATGACGGCGGCCTCGAGAACCCCGGGGTGGGCCGATAGGATGTTCTCCACTTCGACCGGATAGACGTTCTCGCCCCCCGAGATGATCTTGTCCACCTTCCTGTCGACAATGTAGACGTAGCCCTCTTCGTCTATCCTCGCCGCGTCGCCCGTATGCAGCCACCCGCCCCGTAACGTCCGTTCGGAAACCTCCCTGAGATTCCAGTAGCCGCTCATCATGCTCTCGCCGCGCAGGACATATTCGCCGATCTCTCCCCGTTGAACGGGGTTGCCGTCATCGTCGACGACCTGGCCGGAGTACCCGAGGAGGCTGCGTCCGCAAGATTTGAGAAGATGCGGCGCCTCGCCGCTGAAGCCTTTGCGAT
The DNA here is from genome assembly GCA_030754805.1 of Dehalococcoidia bacterium. Classification (GTDB taxonomy): domain Bacteria; phylum Chloroflexota; class Dehalococcoidia; order UBA6926; family UBA6926; genus JASLZO01. The sequence goes on along the minus strand of JASLZO010000308.1, from coordinate 751 downwards.
GATCGTCACCGTCGAGGTAGTTAGTCAGCACGCTGGTCTCAGTCTGACCGTAGGTCTGCTGAAAATCGACGTCGAAAGCCTCGCCGGCCCGCATCAACCGATCCACGGGAATCGGGGAACTTCCGTACTCGATCCTTTTGAGGCTGGAGAGATCGTGTTTCGTCAACTCGGGCGACTCCAACAGGAAAATGATCATCGAGGGCACGACGGGCACGTAGGTGATCCTCTCGCTCTCAATCAAATGGAGAACCAGTTCCGGGTCGAACCTCGGGGCAATATGAATGGTCGATCCGACCATGAGCTGGGCAAGCTGCATGATGTTGCCGCCCGATGCCATCATGGGCAAAACCTGCAGCATCTTGTCGTCGCTACGAGCTCCGGAACCGTAAGACCAGTACAAGGACCCCAAGACCAACTGACGATGCGTCGTCATCACCCCCTTGGGAAGGCCGGTGGTTCCACCGGTGTGCATGATGGTGACCAAGTCGTCGGGTTCGACACGGTGGTCCAGCAACGAGTCCGAGGATTTGGCCATCAGGTCTTCGTATCGGTAGCCGATCACTGCTTTGGAGCAGATCCCGATCCACTGGCGAAGCGAGGTGTCCCTGTCACGGAGTTCTTCCGCCTTGTCAGCCATATCATCGCCGTATATGAGCGCGCAACACTCGACGTTCGAGACTTGAATCTCGATCTCCCTGGCGGTCAGTCGGTAGTTCAGGGGCACCCACACCGCCCCCACCACGGATAGGGC
>JASLZO010000307.1 GCA_030754805.1 Dehalococcoidia bacterium | reverse complement strand
TGTGGTGAAGGAGATTCGCATCGAGAACACCCTCGATTCACCGTTACGCGAAATCCGATTGATAATCACGCCGGAGCCGGCGTTCGCTGACGCGCTCGAGATCCGCATCGACATGGTCGCTCCGGAATCGACTTACAATCTGGATGCGGTCGATCTGAAGTTGTCACCCATCTTTCTGAGCGAGTTGACCGAGCGAATTCGCGGGCAGATCCGTTTCGAATTATTCAGCGGCGATGAGCTCTGCACGACGGAGCTCCTTCCCGTGGAACTGCTGGCACGAGATGAATGGGGAGGCCTCAACTCTCTCCCCGAGATGCTCGCGGCATTCGTCACACCGAACCACCCACTGATCGATGAGGTTTTGCGCGAGGCTGGCGACCTCTTGGGCCAAGCTACCGGCGACCCGTCCCTTTCCGGCTATCAATCGCAGAATCCGAAGCGCGTGCTGCAAACCAGCGCTGCGGTCTACGCCGCGCTTCAGAGTCTCGGTGTGACGTACTCGAACCCACCGGCGAGTTATGAACTCGAGGGCCAGCGGGTTCGACTCCCGGCACGAATCGCCGAGTCGCGTCTCGCAACTTGCCTCGACCTAGCGCTTCTCGCGGCTGCGTGCTTGGAACAAGCGGGCCTTCACCCGCTGCTGGTGTTGGTCAAGGAACACGCGTTCGTCGGAGTCTGGCTCCAGGAAGAGACTTTCGGCGAAGCGGCCGTCACTGACCCACTGCGTCTCAGAAAACGGGTAGACCTTCGCGAGATCGCGGTCTTCGACCCGACCTGCATCACCAGCCCTTCGAGCGTCAACTTTGGAACGGCCACCCGCGAGGCCAAACGCAGGCTCGAGGAACCGGAAGACCTGCATTGCGTGGTTGACGTTTCCCGAGCGCGCAAGGGTCGCATACGGCCCCTGCCTGACCGAGTCGCGCGACGATCAGAAAACCCCGAACTCACAGTTACCAAGCCCGGCGGCACTGACATCTCATCCATCTCGGCCATTTCTGACATTCCGCTGCCGCCCCAGGTAGTGCACGTTGACTCGGAGCCGGAGACTGCAACCACAAGACTCGACCGCTGGAAACGTCGATTACTCGACTTGTCCATGCGAAACCGCCTCCTCAATTTTCGCGATACCAAAAAGACCATCCCGCTGCTCGTCGCTGACCTCCCTGGTCTCGAGGACGCGCTGGCAGCGGGCAATGCGTTCAAGCTGTTGCCTCGGCCTCAAGACATGGCGGCGGGCGACCCTCGCGACCCGGACGCGCATCGCCGCCGCACCGGCGATGAAGCCATCGTCCGAACCCTCAACGATGAGATGAAAGCTCGCCGCCTCCGCGCCGATCTATCGGATGATGAACTTGACCGGAGAATGATCGATGTCTACCGCTCGGCGCGGCTCGGTATGGAGGAAGGCGGTGCAAGCGCGTTGTACCTGGCGGTCGGCTTTCTCTCTTGGTTCGAGACTCCGCAGAGTGAGAAGAATCGTTTGGCCCCGATTCTCTTGCTTCCGTTGGAGCTGCACCGCCGCTCCGTGCGCGAAGGCTTCACACTCAAGCTGGGAAGCGACGACCCGCGTATCAACGTGACTTTGCTCGAGATGCTCGGGCAAGAGTTCGACATCACGATTCCCGGCCTCGACCCGCTGCCCGAAGACGAATCTGGACTCGACGTACCGCTCGTCCTTCGCACGTTCCGCGAGCGAGTGAAGGACATCGACCGGTGGGACGTGCTCGACACCAGTCGGGTCGGGATCTTCACCTTCTCGAAGTTCTTGATGTGGCGAGACCTCGCCGATCGGACTGAGGCTCTCAAGAACAGCGCCGTCGTTGACCACCTCATCAATCGACCCGACCAGGAGTTTGATCCAGACGGCACCTTCCCCGACCCGGAGCGGCTGGACGAAGAGCATGCGCCGAACGAAACCTTCTGCCCGCTGCCTGCCGACGCCTCCCAACTCGCAGCAATTTTCGCGGCTGCACAGGGGCGCAGTTTCGTACTCGAGGGGCCGCCTGGCACGGGAAAATCTCAG
>JASLZO010000306.1 GCA_030754805.1 Dehalococcoidia bacterium | reverse complement strand
TTCGAAGACACACTAGAGCTGTTCATTGAATTAGTGCCTCCCCCGGACGGAAACTTGACCCCGTTGCTTCACCGTCTGAAGACCGGCGACAAAATCAGCATCCGCCCTCGCGCCAAAGGCATCTTCACTTTCGACCCCACTCAGCCGGTGCAGGTGTTCGTCGCCACGGTGACCGGCGTCGTGCCGTACGTCAGCATCCTGCGACAGTACCTGTACGACGGAACCCGAGGGCACCGTTTCTACTTGCTCTTCGGAGCCAATTACACGGACGAATTGGGCTACGACGACGAACTCAGACGAATCGCGGCCGCGTTCCCGGACCTCCTCACTTTCGTCCCGACCATCTCGAGGCCCAACGAGGGGCGAAACGCCCACTGGCAAGGCGAAACCGGCCGCGTCAACACCATCGTCGAGAAGTATCTCACCCAATGGAACCTGGCGCCCGAGGACACGCTCGTTTACGCCTGCGGCAATCCGAGCATGATCGAGGACGTCAAAGAACGGGTGATGCCTCGCGGGTTCGATGTCCACGAAGAGCGCTTCTGGAAGGACGACTGAGCCGGACGGCAGTCATCCGAGTATATTCAGGGCCCGTCCAGCACGGGCCCTTTTCATTTCTCGGGGCGCCCGATCGTCTGCGACCGCTTCCGACTGAGTTCATGCGTCGCCCACGGCGCGTAACATGGTATCATCGGGAACCACCGAGGCCCGACCACATGACCACTCCCGGCCGAAGACAGTATCTCCGAATCAAGCAACAACACGAGGATGCAATCCTCCTGTTTCGCATGGGCGATTTCTACGAGACCTTCGACGAGGACGCCCGCAAGCTGTCCCGCGAGTTGGAGATCGCGCTTACGTCTCGCAACATGGGGCCAGGTAAACGCATACCGCTGGCCGGCATCCCTCACCACGCACTGGATTCCGCCTTAGCCCGCCTGATGAAGAAGGGCCACAAGGTGGCTATCTGCGAACAGGTCAGCGATCCCGCCGCGTCCAAGGGTCTGGTCGATCGCGAGGTGGTTCGAGTCGTGACGCCAGGGACGGTGGTCGAGGACGCCCTGCTGGAGACCAAGGCCAACAACTACCTGGTATCGGTTGTCGTCGACGGGGACAGCGTCGGCATCGCATATGTCGACATAACCACCAGCGAGTTCGCCACCAGTCAATTCGAGATCAAGCACTTGCAGGTGGAACTAGCGAGATTGAACCCCGCCGAGCTCCTAATATCCGACGATCTTGAACTCCCAATGTCAGAGTCGACGTCCACCGTGACGCGAGTCGAGTCCGAGGTGTTCAACATCGACTGGACTCAGGAGACTTTGCTGGACCACTTCGGGGTAGCGTCCCTGGAAGCGTACGGATGCGAAAACCTGCCGCTGGCGATCCGAGCGTCGGGCGCCGTGCTCGAATACGTGCGGAGGACTCAGAAGGGCGCGCTGGGCATGATCACGTCCCTGCACACCTATTCGACGGCCTCGTACATGGTGTTGGACCCGCAAACGCGGCGCAACCTTGAGCTGTTCGAGGGCGGCCGATGGGCGTCGAGACAGGCGTCGCTGTACACGGTGCTGGACAGGACTGAAACCGCCATGGGAGGCCGGCTGCTTCGAAGATGGGTTGGGCAGCCTTTGCTGGCTCTGGCGGGCCTGGAAGAGCGTCAGGAGGCCGTGGCGTGGCACCATCGAAGCTCGCTGCGGCGCGAGCGGGTTCTGGCGCTGCTGGAGCCGGTGGCTGACATGGAGCGCCTGCTAAGCCGGGTGCGCAGCTTGAACGCGTCTCCGCGCGACCTCGTGTCGTTGGCGGCCAGCCTGTCCACTGCTCCCTACCTCAAGGAGCTCCTCAACGAGGACGAGGACGCGGGCCAGGTCAAGATGCTGACCGACGGGATACGCGATCACGAAGAGACCGTCCAGTTGGTGAACAGCGCCATCGAGGACGACCCTCCTCTTGCAGTGGGCGACGGGAAGACGATCAAGAGCGGCTTCTCACTCGATCTCGACCAGATACGAGAGTCATCGTCTTC
>JASLZO010000305.1 GCA_030754805.1 Dehalococcoidia bacterium | reverse complement strand
GGCCCGCGCAAACGATAGACGAGGATGTCGATTGCCGAATTCATCGACGCCTAGCCCCCGCGGGAATATGACATTACGCACTACCTAGTGTTCGACCATCCCTGGAATATAGCGGCCCAGCCCGTCGGCATTCCAGTGACCGTGTCGACAGGCGACTGATCAGGGAAGTACGGGCCGAACGTGGCCGCCCATCCGTCCGGCGTGCGGTCCTCCGGGCCGAAGTAGGCGAAGTCGCCCTGCCGGATCGCCAGCCAAGCGAGTTGGCGCTCGCCGTCCGGCCCTCCGAGGAGTGGCATCCTCTCTCGCAGGTGGGCCATAAAGCCGCCGTGCCAGGCGCGGTCGACGTGCCGATTCACGTCGCTGCTGGTCATACGGCGCGCGAGGGCGGTGGCCTCCATGAACTTCCCGTAGAACCTGGACCGGTCTGAGAGGACGGCAGGCCTCCGGTCCGGCGCCATCCCAAAGTAGACAGCGTAGTTGTCGTCGGGGTTCGTGCATCGCGTCATCGCGTTGATCGCGTACTCCGCCCGCTCAACGAGGTCGAGCGTGGCCGGCTCCGCCGCGTTAATTGAGCGCATCACAGCGCCTCCCAACTGACAGTGAGATTCGAATTTCCCATGCGACGTACCCAACGCCAGAGTACGAAAAACGACACGAAACACTTAGAGAGGAACACCCCTCAGAGTGGTTCGTGTCGTCTAGATTTCATCTCGCGCGCCTCGGGCTGCGTTGCGCGAGCCGTGTAGCCCGTTTCGATCAGCGCAAGGCTTTAAGTCCGCCCCACGCCACCGTGAGCGAGCCTTCAGGTGAGACCGCCGTCGTAGCGATCCCCTGCTCGAATAGGTCCCTAACCTCGGCCTCACTCATTGCGCGATGGTAGAAGCGCAGCTCGTCCAGAAGGCCGCCGAACCCGCCGAGGCCGAAGTTTCCAATCTTCCACCACTCGGTGTTCGGCTCGATCGAGGTGATAGAGTCGTTGCCGGTCACCCACACCGCGTTATGGTACATTGCGGAACCCGAGGATGGCGAGAAGGTGCCGACGATGTGTACCCACTCGCCCAGAGTGACCGGAGTCTCCGCGACAGCGGTTCCGAGCCACCCCCCGTCGGACCGGATCTCGAATCGGCCCTTGCCCTGGAGAAGATCCATGTTGAACTGCTGGTGCTTGTAGGAGACTCGATTCTCCCCGTCGAAGTCCAGGTCCGAGGGCTTCAGCCACAGGCTCAGGGTAAAGCCCGCGGTGACGGTCAGTCCCTCCTCTGCTGGTATCGAGGAGAAGGTCTCCCGATCCGGAAAGTCGATGGCGCCCCCACTCAATCCTTCGTCTGACCGGACGGCGCTGTTCAACTCTCCGTCGAACCCGTTGCCGGATTCATCGATCAGGACGTCGCCGTCCCCGTTGAACGGGTAATAGAGGACAAGCCCTTCGCCCACGTCGGCAAGCACCATCGGAGTCCATGCAAACACCAGCGTCAGGGAAACTGCGTACCAGAGTGATCTGTTCCTCATCGTCTCGATCTCCTGTATCATGGTTGTCACGGCCCTCTCGCACGCTTCGTCACCGATAGTACTTCACGGTGCCCCACATCGTGGCCAGCTTGCCCTTAGGCGAGACCGCCTGAGCTCCGGGCTCGAACGAATCGAATAGTTCCCACACCTCATCCTCATCAAGCGGACGATTGTAGACGCGGAGCTCGTCCATTCTCCCCGCAAAGGCTTCAAGCCCGAACGACCCGAGGGCCATCCACTCTACGTTCTCGTCGATGTCCCCGGCGGTACCGGCGTTCGCTTGCGCGACGAGTCCATCGCGATAGTACATGGAGCCGTCTTCGGCCGACCAAACTGCCGTTGTTAGGTGCCACTCTTCGGGGGCCATTTCCGGTGCCTGGCCGGTACCCTTCCACCCTCCAGCGACACGGACTTCCATCCGACCGCCCCCGGCGAGGAGATCGATGTTGTACTGCTGGTGCTTGTAGACCGCCCGGTTCTCCCTATTTCCTCCGAAATTCCACTCAGTCGCGAAGGTC
>JASLZO010000304.1 GCA_030754805.1 Dehalococcoidia bacterium | reverse complement strand
GTTGGAAGGGGGAGTTGGGGTAGAGGTTGGATCGGGAAGAGGTGCGAATGTCGGAACGGGCGCCGAAGTCGGCGTGGGGGAAGGCGGCACCGCCGGTGTCGCCGTTGATGTTGGAGTGGTGGTCGGATCCGGGATCACTGTGTGATTCGGCGTCTCGCCGCCAGATGTGTCGGGGAGGGCGGTCGGAGTTGCTGGCGCAGTGGTCGGAGTTGCTGGCGCAGTGGTCGGAGTTGCTGGCGCAGTGGTCGGAGTTGCTGGCGCAGTGGTCGGAGTTGGGACCGTGACGGGCGTCGGAGGGAGGGGGGTAGCGGTCGAGCCTGCGTCCGGCGTTCCCTTGGTGGATGCGGGCGCCACTGACGTCGATGTGGGGTCTGTAGATGCCGTGGGGCCGGCGATTGCTGTGAGCACAATTATGTCGATTCCCGGGCCCGGCAGACGAGCAGGGATAACCGTCGGTGTGGATTCCGCAGTGGTCGCAACAGCGATCGCGTTGGAGTCGGCGTTCCGCGCAGTGGGTGATGGGGTCGCAGTAATCGCCGGGTCTGATCCGCCGCAGGCGACCAACGCCAGAGCGAGAACAGCCAGGGCCGTCCATATCCGGGGCATTGATCGCGCGAACCCGGACCGTCCCCCAAAACTGGTCACGGGACCAATCTCGAGACCAGTTTCTCGGATCCAGGCATGGCTGAGTGCAATGCACTTTCGGCCGGACGCATTGCAAGCGTGATCACGGTGTCTTCCTTCAGAGGGAGATCAAACGCTACCAGCCTTCCATCCACACTTGAGGGCCTTGTCGATGCCTCGACTAGCACGTGGTTCGCCGGCAACTCGATACGCACGCGTGTCTGTCGGCCGAGGGCACCTGGCTGGGCGACCAGGTTCAGCGTGTAGATTGCCATATTATCCGTCCAGTCGATGACGGTCTCCGGAAGATCCAGCACGAAGGAAGCTTCCACAATCTTACCCGCCGGGACTACCAGGAGTCCGGTCACGAAACTCCCGGCCAGACCGACCCCGGCCGCGACGGTATCGTCCCCTGTCGTCGCCAGGCCAAGCCCGGCGATGACGCTGTTTTCCGGCAATGGGAGTTGTTTTGCGGACGATAACAAAGCGCCTTCTGCCGTATAGATCCTTAGCAGGTTCCAGTAACAGGCGTTTTTGAGCTGCTCGTAACTGCTACTCCTCTCCATGCGCTGACTATCGCAATTGGAAGCGCTGTCGTTGCTCAGGTTCTCGTAGCGGACCGTGACTTTTCCGGTGGATCGGCCGGAACGATTGAGGACGACTTCGTACTCCAATGACCTTTTAATATTCCGGTCAACTTTGCTCCAGCCGATATTCGAGTCGATCGGCTCAATTCTGTCACCGTCGCTTCGTATTGCTGCGCCGTCCCAGCCGGCGCGGGCGACGATAGCCTGTAGATCGTCGTCAAATAGATGGACGAGAACCTGTTTTTCGGCAAGTGTCTTGGACGCTGACCTGGCGAGCTGGAATATCCGTCCGTTTACCGCCGGCCCACTGATTTGGGTCATGAGGCCGCTGAACAGCGTATCCATAAAAGCACGGCCTTCAACATCGGTGCCCTCCTCAAGTGTCGCCAACAACTCATTGGAGGGCACGGGACCGTCCGGCGTCTCTATCGACCCGAGCGCGCCTGCCAAATCAAGCATGGCCCATTGGGTCATGGCGATCACGCCATCCACCTGGAGCCCATCCTGCCCGATCGCCAGAATTTCGGCCGCTGAACTGGCTACGGATGGGAAATCTGGTTCCCAACTCACGTCCCGCATCAGTAATACAGATGCGTCCATGTGGTTCGCAAGTAGAAGCGGTGGTGTCGGGTATCGATCCAGATTCGTTAGATCATCAACACTTACGATGTCCCGGTACGTTGATTGCACCAACGCTCCGTCGGAGAAAGTGAGGATCCAGACGCCGGATACGAAGCCGCCGGAAGCGCGTATCTCATCCGCTGATTCGGCAAGCACGAGGTAGCGTCTTTCGCCGTTCGCACCGAGCGCGCCCGGGCCGAGATCCGGTA
>JASLZO010000303.1 GCA_030754805.1 Dehalococcoidia bacterium | reverse complement strand
GTCGGAGCGTCCGACACGGTTCCACGAGTCGCATCACCGTGTCAGCAAAAGCTGCTCCCCGCTCCGTTTGCTAGGTTTCGCCGGTCAAAAGCGCGCTGATCTCGTGAAGCGATCGGCCGACGAGGTCATCAATCTCATGGTCTTCGAGAATGTTGATCGGATGCGCCACTTCCACGAATCGATACCAGGACGCTCCCTGGTTCTTGAGCATGGCCCTGGCCGTGTCCCCGAACTCATCTGTTATCACGGCCACCGCCGGCAGGCCTGCCCGCTCCACTTCGACGGCGTCGAGCACACTGCCCGCACTGCACGACCCTCAGTCACCCACTCCGGCGATGACAAAGTGGCATCTCCGAACGACGTCGTCGAGGATTTCCCGCGCCGCCACGGTTGAAGCGTCAGCCTTTCGGACGGTGTGAACGTCTCCGACCCCGTACTTTGTCTTCAGGACAGCACCCAGGCGCGTGAGGAAGACATCGGCTTTGGGCTTGCCGTTGTCGATCAGGCCAACGGAAAGTCCCCGGATTTCGGATACGCGGCTCGCCTGAACAAGCCCGCCGGACGCCGGATCGACGGTGGGATCGAGAACCGTAAGACCCTTTGGTTCAACCGTTAATGTCATCATGGGGCCTCCCGGTGGTTCGGTTCTGGATCTCAATAGCCTTCGTAACCGCAGCGTAGCCGGATTTTACGCCCCAGTTAACGCTGAATGCCGAGAAGCGTCCTCCGGTCCCCCCGGCGGCCACGACGAGAAAATCATCCGGCGACTCAACCGTTCCGTCAGGAACAGTCCGATGGAGACATTCGCGCACGTCGGCCTTCGACCAACCCGCCCCGGCTATCGACTCTCGATGCTCGGCGGCGATCACAACCACGATCTCGCGACCTCGCAAAAAATCGGGGTCGGGCGCGGTCATCGCGTTTCCGATGGCCTGCACGATTCGGTCCGGATCGCGCGTTTCGTGTTCGTCAACCTGCGCTGGGGACAGGCCCCAGAACGTGGTCACCGCGCCGTCCGAGGCTTCGAATCCGCGGTCCACGTGCAGGGGGTTCCATCGCTCATCCGACGCGTCCTCGCCGATGCACCAGGAGTACTTGCCGGGATGGCCGAGTGTCGCCCTGTCCACAGCACCCGGGTAGGCGCCGGCGCAGTTCATGATGATGAGCCGCAGCGCGCGGCCAATGGAGGCATTCGCGCGCACGCCCGGTCCAAACACGTTTCCGCCCGAATTGATGCGAAGAGATGCGACCGGCGGGCCGTTGACGATTATTAGCAAGCCCGCGCCGCGCGTGCTTGCCGTCGGTCCGTGAGACCCCGAAGCCGGGTCGCACATGGCCTCCACCGCGGCGACCACGACCGGCATGTACTCAGACGCACACCTGGCCATGACTGCGTTGACCGCGATTTTCTCGGCCGTTATCGCCCTGCGGCGTTCCGGTATCTCACCCACGACGTCGTCCCCGGCCCGCTTCGTGTAGGCCAGCATCGCTTCGACCAACTCAGGCGTCGGCGGTATCACCGGAAGCCCGTCGGTCCAGCCCCGCTCCAGAAAGAGTTCCTGGGCCGCAAGGAAATCGTCGGCCTCAAGATGGCGGGATGAAAGCTTGCTCATCGCGACCTTCTTTGGGGGTTGGCGGTGTGCATCACAGGATAGCGATCTTGCACGTATCCCGGTTTGGCGGTCGCGAGTCGAGCAAGTCGTCCTATCGTCAGGCTGTCCTTCACGATCCGGTCCAACATCCCCTTCGACTCTGCCCACCGGCAGGCGCAGACGGCCCCGACTCGTTCCATATCCACGACTATCGAATCCGATACGATACGCTGACGCACGAGAGTTCGGAATTCTAGGCGTGGATGGCCTTGCGTCAGGCGTTTCCGAGCGCGGGTAAAGCCTAGGGGCATCCAAACCGACGGATTTGGAGGCGCACTGCGATGGACTATGACGCGATCGTAATTGGTTGCGGGCATAACGGGCTCGTGGCCGGGTTCTACCTGGCCCAAGCCGGTCTGCGGGTGCTGGCGTTGGAACAGAGTGACAAGGTCGGCGGAAT
>JASLZO010000302.1 GCA_030754805.1 Dehalococcoidia bacterium | reverse complement strand
AGAGATCTCCAGGGCGGTGGACCGACCTGGAGACCCGGAGGCTCCGTTTCTTACGCCGCTTCGACCGCGGCCCGACTCGGTCGGCATGCGGCGGTTGTCACGAGTTGCGAAGACAGCCTGTCACTTGAAGGCTTCTTCACGGGGAACGTGCAGGTCTCCCGGACGGACGCGACGGCTACGACGACGTTTTCGAACCAGATGCTCGTGGATGGCGGGCGAAAGCAGTTCGTGTCCGGGAAGGCCGAGAGACTGGACATTGAACATGTCCCCCTCCATTGGCTCGATACGCAGATTCTGCTCGCGGCGCCCGTTCTGGACGAAGTCGACCCGACGATGCTGGGGCGTTTTCGCCGCTCCCTCGTCGGAGCGGTAGGGCAAGGGTGGTTCCGGCGCTGGAGTGGGGCGGCCGATACCCCTCTCGGACGTGGCGACCTGAGCGCGATTATGGCTATTCCACCCGTCGGCGCGTTCTTGGTTTCGGATGAAGATTTCGAAGGAGGGTTGTCCGACCTAGCAGAGGTGCTCGAAGGATTGACACCGATTGCGGTGGTCACCCACGGCGCGGCTGGGGCGGACCTGTTCTGGAGCGGGGAGTGGCTGCCGGTCCCGGCGTTTCGGGCCAAAGAGGCCGATCCGACCGGAGCAGGCGACATTTTCGCAGCCGCATTCCTGGTGCGTTTGTCCGAAACCAGGGACCCAGTGGCCGCTGCCCGGTTCGCATCAGCCGCGGCGTCTCTTTCGGTCGAAGCGATCGGCCCGCTCAACAGTGCACCGTCAAGGGAGGATGTCGGGCGTAGAATCGAAGCAGGAGAGCGCTGACTCGAAGGCAGAACAAGACCAATCGTCTCGGGAGCCTTTTGACGCTCGTTGACGCCACCGAAAACCCCTGGTTCCGGCCCCGGTGACGGCCGAGGAGTAATCCGTTGTCCTTCCTCGTGATCTTGGCGATCCTTTTGTTCGTTTTCTTCCAGCTTGGCGTTCAGGTACTGGCGGGGATCGATATCGGAAGACGCAAACGGGTCCGCGGTGGAAACAAGTGGATATGGGTGTGGGTGATACTGGTCGGACTGCTGCCGGGAGCGATCGCCTACCTTGTTGCAGGCAGGTTGGGTGACCAACCTCCCGTGCCCTTCGATGGTGAGACGGGAGCGGTGTGATGTGAGATCCGATGAGGGTTGCGGTCTTGACACCCCAGGAGAGCGTTTCCACAATGCTTGCACAGGCGATGAAGGAGACGAGTACTCGTCGGTGCCCGCGCAGCGAGTCCGGTACGGTGAGAGCGGACGCGAAGACCGGCGGCGAAGATCCCTCCTGAGCCCCGACCCGAAACCGGAGTACGAACCGGAAGTAGGCGCCGGCGGTCTGGCCGACCGTTAACTTTTGGCTGAATCGTCGCGCACCGTGTCCGAGAGCGACGTTCGATGAGTTGGCCCGATGTCCGCAACGTGTGTGGATACCAGGCAAGGTGGGTGGTACCGCGGGAAACGGTGAACGAGCCGTGCCCGTCCCTCCAATACAGAGGGACGGGATTTTTTTTGTGCGGCGTGGCAGTGGATGACGGCAGGTAGGTGACTCAAACCATGTACGAGCCAGTTTCCAACCGGGTAACGCTTCCCGAGATGGAGGAGCGAGTCCTCGAGGCATGGAAAGACAGCGACGTCTTCCGTGAGTCCGTGAACGCGCGCCGGGATGGTCCCGTCTACACGATGTTTGAGGGACCACCGACTGCGAACGGTGCTCCAGGAATCCACCATGTCCTGGCACGAGTGTTCAAAGACGTCATGCCGCGGTTCAAGACGATGCAGGGATACTACGCGCCGCGGAAAGGTGGATGGGATACGCATGGGTTGCCGGTCGAGCTTGAGATCGAGCGCGAGTTGGGCCTGGTCACGAAGCGTGACATCGAGGAATTCGGGATAGCAGAGTTCAACCAGCGCTGCAAGGAGAGCGTTTTCCGGTATGTGAAGGAGTGGGAGGACCTCACGGACCGAATCGGTTTCTGGGTCGATATGGGCGAGCCATTCGTGACACTGACGAACGAGTACATCGAGTCCGGCTGGTGGATAT
>JASLZO010000301.1 GCA_030754805.1 Dehalococcoidia bacterium | reverse complement strand
AGTTCGAGTACTGCCTCCCTGTATGACTGTGCCCAATAGTCGGTCTCGTACTCGTTCGCCGCGCCGGCCAGGCCGCCCACGAATGCGTTGAAATACACGTACTGGTACGGATGCAAGGCGATCATCGTGTTGACGTGGATGGTCAGCAGCCCGATCGCCAGGACTCCCGCCACCCCAGACCAGAGCGGTCCCTGTCGCGCGACACGGCGAACGAGCACGTCCGCCGTGAGCCCAGCCAGACAGGCAAGCACGGGCAGCACGAAAATGACGTGCCGGGCCGCGTCGTACACCGTCGAATCCTGGTAGATGATGTAGGCGATAGGAAACGTCGAGACGAACAGCAGAAACAAGTACGGGGCGCCGCGGGTAAGGCTGGATTCGTCACGGGAGGTGACCAAGTAGTGGAGTCCCAGGATCGAGCCAAGCGCCAGCAGGCCGATCACGAACTCCGGAAGCTGGATGAGCAGGTACTGGGGAATGTACGACCAAGGGACTTCGGTCGCCGAAATCATCTCTCCTCTGAACAGCATCTCGCCCCTCCAGTCGAAGTTCGAGAGATCTCGCAGTGCGGAGAATGGCCCAGTCACCGGATGAACGGCTGCGTACGGCCAGAAGACCAGCATGATGCCGTAAGCGACGGCGAAGACGAGTCCGAACGTCGTGAACAACTGTCGCGTTTCGTACCACGGAAATTTCTTGCCTCTCCATGCTCGGTACGCGGAGAAGACCACGATGGCCAGGCCGAAATAGGCGAACAAGATGAGTCCTCCGACACGGACGGCCAGGCTGAGTCCGATCGCTATGCCCAGTCTGATCGAGATACTCAGCGGAACGACTGGAAAGTGCGGGAACATGCGAATGAGGTAGTAGATGGACCACATGTAACCGACGGCGAACGGTACGTCCTTGGTGTTGTTGAAGATGTGACCGTAATAGGAGGGGATAAGTGTCAGAGTCAGCGCGGTGAAGAGGGCCGCTCGTGGTCCGCTAAGGTACCGGACAGCCTTCCAGCACGCTAGAACTCCGAAGATTCCCACGATGGCGTTCCAGAGATGAAGGTTCTCGTAATCGCCGAATGGCAAGAGGCGGTTCAGGACGAAGCCGACGAGGTCGAAGAAGCCGCCCTTTATGTGGAGATCACGATAGTTCAGGGCTCTCAGGTCTGGATCTGCGTCGAAGACCGTCGCGTAGAAGTTGTACACGAGTGCCCCATACTCCTTGTGGAACTCCTCGTCCCACCCAACGCCATACTGGCGAAAAGTCGAGGCGACGACGACGACGAGCAAAAAGAAAAAACCGACGGATAGTTTCCTGAACCACTGGGAGGACATGATGAATGGCGTGATGTTGTCAGACCTGAAGTTTCCCGCCTTCTTTAGTCGTCGGATTCGAGGCGGGTGCCGGACTCGAAGGGCATTCGGTAGCAGCGGAAAGAGTAGCGGAATCATACCAGTACGGGCGGAAATGACTGTAAGAGGGAGCCTGACAGAGGACGACAGGCCTTGTCGGACCTCCGCTTTCTCGATCGGGTCACGCTCAAGCGCCCGTAATCCTTCGACGACGTGATCCCGGCGCCGAGAACAATCGCGGCCCAGTGTGCGCTCGGCGCGGAGGACGGTCACGTACAGCTGCTGGGTCGGCGTCGGCGCGACGGCGGCTTGCGCCGCCCGGATTTCTTTCAGGCGGCCGCGTTCTGGTCGGTGACTCAGACCGGCCAGCCGATCAGCGCGCCGAATGCCGCAGCGAGAGCACCACATGCCTGTCGCGATGGCAGGCTCCCAAGTTTTCGTTTCGGTGGAGTGCGGGCGACGAGTCAGTCGTCGTCGTGCCGCTCAAGGAATCGGACGACTACCGTTTGGAGATACAGTGCGCCCCGTTCGCCTATCCTGATGCGCCGCCGCAGACCCTCGAGCTCACGGTCAACGGCGCCGTGCTCGATACGATCACGCTGGAGCCGGGGTTGAAGATCTACGCGCTGGAGATCTCCGCTCAACACATCCGGCCCAACCTCAATCAGTTCCGCTTCCGGTACGGGTACGCGACCTCGCCCGCGTCACTGGGGATGTCCGCCGACTCCAGGCG
>JASLZO010000300.1:342-2088 GCA_030754805.1 Dehalococcoidia bacterium | reverse complement strand
GCCTGGCAGCTATCTGGCAACGAAACCCCCACATGTTCGAAGTACGCCTCCAGTTCCGGGGTCGATAGTGGACCAAGCGTCTCCACGAACCCGTCTACCCCTCGGTCCACTAGTAGTTCGTACATCCGGCCGCCTTGGTTGACCACTCGGTGCCTGGGGTAGGCGTCGAAGAGCTCGTTCGAAAGAAAGACTGCGGTCCCAGCGGGTGGCCTGTCCGGGCTGTCGGACCATTCGATTGAGATTCCGTCGTCCGAACCGGGGCCTGTCACCCGTCCGTTCCGTCCGGTCTCTATGATCCGATAGTCCACGGCGGCCAGAAACTCTGGGTCCAGCGACTCTGCATAGGCAAGGATGTCCACCGCCAACAGGCCTTTACCACCACCACCTTCAACGATCGACATTGGTTGAGGCCTCTCGAGAAGCTCCCACATCTGCTCGAGTTGGAGTGCCAGCATCGCGCCGAATGCCGGATGCGCTGCGGGAGCCGTGTAGAAATCTCCGTCGGCTCCTACGCGGTTCACACCGCTTGCGTAGTAGCCCCCATCAGGGTCGTAAAGCGCGGCGCGCATGAAATCGGCGAAGGGAATCGGTCCCCTTCGCTGGATTTCGTCATGTATGCGGGCCTCGAGGCCTGGTGGGCCCATGAAGCGAGAACGCTAGGTGATCTCGAAGCTGTCCAAGATTTGCTGAGAATCGCGTTGTCGCAGGCCGCCAACGATTCGGTTAACACGGTCCTCCAACGGCTCAGAAACCCCGTCTTGGTACAGAACGCCAATCGGCACGCCAGGCGCGCGCGCTACATCCCATGCCCGGGAGATGTCCGTCGGGTCGTGGTCCTCGGAAATCGGGTAGACCTTTGGCGCCACGTCCTTCTTCAGGTTCCCGCGAAGGATATCCAAGTTGTCGTTGTAGGTCGGGCAGGGTGACTGCACGTGCACGATGGAGAAGCCGGGGTAGTTCATCGCGTCGCGGATCATCGTCGTCAACTCGCGGACCTGGCTGGAAAATGCGGACGCGACGTGCGTGACGCCCATGGCGAGGTACAACTCCAGCGGCTTCACCGGTTCCTCGACCTTCCCACCGGGAGTAGTCGGTGTGATGACGCCGAGATCTGTCGTTGGCGAACTCTGGCCCTTCGTCAGGCCGTAGACGCCGTTGTCCATCACCACCGCGGTCACGTTCAGGTTGCGTTGGGCTGCCGGCCCGATGTGCTCCAGGCCGATGCTGAGAAAGTCCCCGTCGCCCGCCACGATCAGCACGTTCAAGTTAGGGTTCCCCATCTTGATACCGAACGCCAGCGGCAACGTCCGACCATGGATCCCATGGAAGCCGAAGGGCTGGTCACCCTCGATCAGGTGGACCATGTTTCCGGAGCACCCGATTCCCGCGACAACCACGTTGTCCGCGACCGGGATATCCTGCTCGGTCGTTCGCTGTTGGATCGACACCTCGATTGCGCGTTTCACTCCGAAGTCGCCGCAACCGGGGCACCACTTGAAATCGTATTCGGGGTTGCGTTTGGTCATCGGGCTACACTCCTGCCTTTGCTGCAACGCCGCTGTGTGCTTCGACTCGTTCTGTGACCCGTCGTACTAGGTCGGACACCTTGAACGGAAGCCCTGTGTACTGCGTGATCGCCTCAGCATTGACGCCCAACTGACGCAGCCGAGCGGCGAATTGGCCCAGGTAGTTCAACTCCGGCACGAGGACGAGTTCCTTCGCGCGCAGCCCCTCTAGAAGGCCTGA
>JASLZO010000300.1:0-332 GCA_030754805.1 Dehalococcoidia bacterium | reverse complement strand
GATTGAGGTACATCGTGAAGTTCCATGACACCGGGACGCCGTCCTGCTCCAGGATGTCGTATGCCTCGCTCATAGGGCCCTTCGAACCACCCCAGGGCAGGACCGCGACGGGATGCTGAGAGTTCTTGCTCTCGAACGTCCCGTCCTTCAGTAGGTCAAGCTTGGCGAACCGGCGTTCCGTCATCCCGACGTGTCGTTGGGGAAGGTGCGTCGTGTCACCGATCCCGTCATGTTCGCTAGCATTCGCCACGTATGCGCCGGCCCCCCCTGGTACCGGCATCGGCGATAATCCCGATCCCTCGTATCGTTGGTAACCGTTGTTCCCGGTGTAT
>JASLZO010000002.1:6536-21310 GCA_030754805.1 Dehalococcoidia bacterium | reverse complement strand
CCCGGTCGTCGTGCTCTCCGCCGCGTCCCCGTTATCGTCGGCGGGAGCACAGGCCGCCAGCGCGACCACCGCACCCACCCCGATAGCAAATACAAGTCGTGACCAACGGTGCTTCATGGACCGTTCCCCCTATCACTCACTCTCTACACATGAATGTCTGAACGCCGATTCGAAACTATGTCTGTCACGTAAGCTTCTGTCAACCCTCGGTATCCGAGGGATCAAACGCCATTTCCTGTACCTGTGTCCCGTCGAAACCCTTCGGCCACCGCAAAGGTCATTGGCATGATCACCCCTACATAACGAAAGAGGTTGGCCCTCCCGGCGTGCCGGGAGGGCCCACCTCTTTTACAGGTGTCAGTAGTGGTCCACGTCACTCAGTCAGGTAGACGTGCTGGTAGCGGGTCCACGGACCGTAGCCGTACAGGTAGTTGATGGCGAACATGTAGCCACCCACCGAGGGCTGGATCGCGGAAATGCTGGAGCCGTATCCGATCAGGTGCTTCGCGTGGTCGCGCAGGACAATCTCTGCCACGTCCCACGCCCGCTGCTTCCGGAGCTCGGGGTCTACTGTGCCCGACATCTCGTCGATCAGTCGGTCAGTCTCCACCTTCGAGTACCGGTTGTAGTTCCGGTCTGATCCCGTGTAGAAGTGCTCGTACAGCACGATGTCCGGGTCCAGTCCGGCTACCCAGAAGCTATGGAGACCTACGTCGAAGTCACCATCGCTCCAGGCCTGGTACGCACGGGCAGTCTCGAGCAGGTTCGGCTCCACCTTGAAGCCAACCGCCTCCAGCTCCTCCTGGATCACGATGGCCGGCGCCGCGACCGTGGAGATGTTCCAGATCGTGAACGGGACCGTCAACTCACCCTCCGCGTAGCCGGCCTCGGCTAGCAGTTCGCGTGCCTTGTCTTTGTTCCCCTCAGGGTCGGTGAAGTCGTAGCCGGGAATCGTGGCGAGTAGGTCATCCGGCATGTCGAACGAACTACCCGGGTAGAACGGACCCGCCGTCGGGGGGTCGACCCATCCGTCCGCCGAGACTAGGCCGATCCGCGCGCGATCCATCGCGTAGGAGATCGCGTCCTTGATCTCAGGCGTGTTCCACGGCGAGCGCTGATGATGCGTCATCACGGCCGAGAATCCGGACCATGTGCTGCGAGCGAAGAAGACGCATTGCTCGCACTCGCGGAGCAGGGTGTCGGCTCGACCACCGTTGGCGCCGTTGTTGATGTGGATCCTTCCCGCCCGGGTCGCCGCATCGATCGATGTGTTCGTCCCGAATGCGTAGTGGATCCCATCGAGGTACGGGAACGGCTGGTCCCAGTAATCTTCGTTGCGCTCGAAGGTATAGCTCTCGCCCGGCAGCCACTCCGCCAGGCGGAACGGGCCCGTGCCAACCTCGGCCGGTGCCTCGCGCATCAGGTCTGTGTTGTTCTCGTAGATGTGCTTCGGCCGCATGTAGTGGTACGGCATCGAGATGACTTCGAGGAACGCAGCCTTCGGCCGGTCGTGGTTCACGACCAGCGTCAGGTCGTCAGCGCAAACGAACCCTTCATCCAGGTCCCCCTTCACCGTGTTGAACGCCAGCGCTCGCGGGCTGCGGTTCAGGCCATCGCCCGTCCGGATCGTGTCGAACGACCATTTCACATCCGCACACGTGAACGGCGTGCCATCCGACCACTCCACCCCGTCCCGGAACTTGAAGATCCACTCCAGGCCGTCCGCGGAGACCTCCCACGAGCTCGCCAGGTCCGGATGGATCTCGAAGAACACCAGGTTGGCGTAGTCCTCCTGCGTACCCCAAGTTCGGGGCTGGGCAACCATGTTGTGGAGCGGGTGACCTTGCCCGAACGCCACTCCAGCCGCCTCTTCCCAAGAGCTGAACGACGAGCTTTCCTGCGTGTAGCCCAATTCGAGGATTCGTCCGTAGACCGCGTCAGCGTCCAGCGGCTTGCCGCTCACGGACACTGGGTCCGCCGGCTTCTCGGTCGTTGTCGTCGAGCTGGAACTCGTCGTTGTCGACTTGTCCTCGGTCGACTCGGAAGTCGATGTTTCTGCCTTACCGGCCGGCGTCGTGTCCACCTGGTTCGAAGGCGCAGACGACTCTATGGGTACTGCGGCCGGCGGCCCGGTCGTCGTACTCTCCGCCGCGTCACCGTCATCGTCGGCAGGAGCACAGGCCGCCAGCGCGACCACCGCACCCACTGCAACAGCAAATATGAGTCGTGACCAACGGTGCTTCATGGACAAACCCTCCTCATCCTCTTACGCCCTATCCCTAGGAGTACAGTTGGTCGCCACTATGTCCTCTCAGATATAGATGTGTCAACCCTGATCTCGCGAGGGTTCGGGCGTGTGGAATCGCGACCAGACCAACGCCGTGTTCCGCTCGGTCAGGAAGGGTTCGGAGTATCTACAGGTGGCCGGCCAACGAGAGACCGGGGTGACCTGCAGGGCCGTCTGGGCCTGGTCCCCCAACGGTGGTTACGACGGAGGTGCTCCGTCCGGAGGCCACGAGCCCAGGCCCTCTGCCTGGTAGATGGCGCTCAGCCGTGCGTACCCCTCGCCCCCACTCTCCTCCATCGCCCGGCGTCGTTCCGGTTCCGTCCGCCACAGGATCTCCCCGGGCACGCCTGCCACGAAGGAGTCGCCCGGCACGATCGAATGAGGCGCAACCGCAGCGCCCGCCGCGATCACCGAGAAATCCCCGATCTCCACGCCCTCGGACACCGTCGAGTTATTCCCGACCAGACAGTGGCTACCCACCCGCCGCCCGTGGATCGTCACCGCGTGGCCAATCGTCGTGCTCTCGCCGATATCCAGGTCTCCATCCGAGTAGATCACCGCGTTGTCCTGGACGTTCGTCTTCGCGCCGATCGTGATCCTCCCCGCGTCTCCACGAACGACCGCGCCGGGAAACACGGTCACCTGGTCCCCAATCTCCACGTCCCCGACCACGTAGGCGGCCTCGCTGACCCAGGCCTTGGGACTGATCTTCGGCGTCTTCCCGTCAAGCGTTCGGATCAAGTTGGATCTCCCTTCCTCTGCGGAGGAGTCATTCATGGACGCGCCCCCCCGGTGGAGGCCTGCCCTCGCCACGAGCTGATGGCCCTGGATCGTCAGCAGTTGTTGCATGCGCTCGTCGATCTGTCCCGTGACCGTCCCGGGCACCCCCGCGACCACGGAATTCGACGGAATCACCGCCCGCGGCAGTATCGCCGCCCGCGGCTCGACGAAACACCAGTCCCCGACCATCGCTGCCTCGAGTACCGTCGCGTTGTCCCCGATCCGGGTGTTCCGACCGGCCGCCATCCCATGGATCATCGCCGCGACGCCGATCACCGTCCCCTCCCCGATATCGGTCACACGGGTCAGGGCGCCCACGCCCCCGCCGTGCACCACCGCTCGGTCGAGAATCGCGGCGTTCCGCCCCACGATGATCCGTCCATACTCGGCACGCAGCACCGCCCCCGGCCAGATGCTCGCTCCCTCATGGACCTCGATATCGCCCATCAGGTACGCGTTCTCCGCGATCCACGCGCTCGGATGGACCACCGGTTTCCGACCCTGAACTTCACGGATGTTTTCCATAGACACCAGTATCGCCGCTCACACCCTTCAAAGAAACGCCAACGGTCCCGCCTCCGTCCCTTCTATCGTTGTCGAGCGAAGCGAAGGACCCAACATTCCCGAGTTACCAACCACGCCCCATCTCCGACAGCCGAGCCCAAGTCCTATCATTCCGCCCAGGCATCGCGAACACCATCCGGGGGGACAGAAGTGAGCCCAACAATCATCCGCAACACGACGATCGTCACCATCGACCCGGGCCACCGCGTCCTCTACGACGCCGCGATAGCGGTCGGCGACGACGGCACCATCGCGGAGGTCGGTCCCAGCGACGAGGTCGCATCCCACCATCCCGACGCCGAGGTCGTGGACGGACGTGCAAAGGCTGTCTTCCCAGGCTTCTTTAACTGCCACACCCACCTGTCGGCCACGCTCAGCCGGGGCATCCAGGAGGACTTCGCCTTCCCGACCGTCCTTCAGTTCCCGCAGCCGATCACCTCTTTCCTCTCGACCGAGGAGTTCCAGGTCATGGCTGTCCTCGGAGCCATCGAGGGCATCCGAAGCGGCACCACTACGTTCTTCGAGATCGGGCAGAACGTCTCCTCGTACATCAACCCAGTCATCAACACCGGGGCCCGATTCGTCCTCGGGGAGGCGGTCCGCGACGTCAACTACAACGTCATCGTCGCCGGTTCCCCCCTCAGGTCCTCAGCCGACTTCTCGGAACACCTCGCCGACGAGGGCTTCACGAGAGCCGTCGACCTCTTTGAGAAGCTCCATGGCTCGAACGATGGCCTTGTCTCCGTCTACTTCTCGCCCGGCACCGCCGACTCCGTCTCGCCGATGGTCCTCCGTAAGTCGCGCGAACTCGCGGAGGAACGCGGCGTCGGCTACACGATCCACCTTTCGCAGAGCCACCAGGAGGTCGCCGGCGTCGCGGCCGCATGGGGCGTGCGTCCCGCTCACTACCTGAACGTCAACGAGTTCCTCGGTCCGCGCCTCGTCGCCGCTCACTGCCGCTATCTCGACGAATCCGAGATCCGGGTCATGGGCCGTGCCCGAGTCGGCGTCTCCAACAACCCGGCCATCGCCGCCCGCAGGGGCGCCGCAGCCCCCGCCATGGACCTCGTCGAGGCAGGCGCCGTCCTCGGCATCGGCACCGACAACATGGCCGAGGACATGGTCGAGGCCATGCGGACCGGCCTCTTCGTCGAACGCGTCCGCACGAATGACGAGATGCGGCCGGGAGCCGACGATGTCTTCGAGTGGGCCACCCTCGGCGGCGCGCGGATCATGGGGATGGATCAAGAGACCGGCTCGCTCGAGGTCGGAAAGCAAGCCGACCTCTTCATCGCCAACCTCAGGAAGGCCCACCTCGTCCCAACGCTCCACACCATCTCGGACTTCGTCCACAACGGTCAGGCGTCCGACATCGAGTCGGTCATGGTCGCCGGAAATTTCATCATGCGCGACGGCGCCATCACCACTGTCGACGAAGCCGACATCCTTCGCCGCGCAGAAACCATCGCCCACCGAGCTTGGAAGCAGATGACCGACACCTATCCGGACGTCCCCTTCCCGGTCCGTCTCGCCGACGGCCCATCGGTCACCTGACCACATCCGCTCTCCAAACACCGAACCCCGCAGGCGGGGAGGGGACGGGGGTGAGGTTTTCCCCAACGCACCGACACAAGGGTTAGGGTGAGGGGCCGCCAACAAACACCACCTCTCCAATGACTCCACTCCGAACAGGCAAACTCCCCCCGCCCCTCTTGGCCGATCTCCTCCGGAAGATTGACGTCCGAGACCCGCGCGTCATCGTCGGCGCCACTCCCGGCGAGGACGCGGCCGTGATCGATATCAGCCCTGGCGCCTATCTCGTCGCCGCCACCGACCCGGTCACTTTCGCCACCGACCGCCTCGGCTGGTACCTGGTCCACGTGAACGCCAACGACATCGCCGTCATGGGTGGGACCCCTCGCTGGTTGATGGCAACGGTCCTCCTGCCGGAGGGGACCGAGGAAGACACCGTCGGGTCAGTCTTCGACCAGATACTCAAGGCGTGCGACAGCCTCGGCGTCACCCTCATCGGCGGACACACGGAGGTCAGCCTCGGCCTCGACCGCCCCATCGGCATCGGTGCCATGCTCGGCGAGGTCGCAAAGGGCCGCGAAATTCGCGCCTCCGCGGTCGAACTGGGAGACGCCATCGTCCTCACAAGGTCCGCCGCGATAGAAGGAACGGCCATCCTCGCGTCGGAAGCCCACGATGCGTTGACCGCCGCCGGAATCGAGGACACCGTCATCTCCCGTTCCCAGCACTTCCTTGATGATCCAGGCATCAGCGTCGTGAAGGACGCTGCCGTCGCGACGTCCGTGGTGCCCGTCCACGCGATGCATGACCCAACCGAGGGGGGTATCGCCACTGCCCTGAGAGAGTTGGCCGATGCGTCCGGAACTGGACTGCTGATCGAAGCTGCGGCCATTCCGTACGCCGAGGAGACCATCGCCCTTTCAACTGCCCTGGGGATCGACCCATTCGGCCTGATCGCGTCGGGCGCGCTACTCATCACGGTCGCTCCTACCGACGCCCCACGACTTATCGACACTCTGGACCAGAAAGACATCCCCGCCGCGCTGATCGGCCAGGCCACGGATGTCGGGGAAGGTCTCAAGCTGCGCACCGAGACGGGCCAACTCATCGACCTCCCATACTTCGAGCGCGACGAGATAGCGCGCTACCTCGGCGGGTGACCAGCCCTCCAGATCGCGGCATCACCGTCGTGGTCCTCGCCGGCGGCGCAGCCAGCCGGCTCGGGCGGGACAAGGCCCTCGAACCGGTCGGCGGCAGGCCGATGCTGGTCAGGGTCGTCGAAGCGCTTCATGGGATAGCCACGGACGTCGTCGTCGTTGGGGACCGGTCGGGCCGCGAAGGCCTGCAGTTGCCCGGAGACGTGCGCTGGACCGTCGACCGGTACCCGGACCAGCGCGGACCTCTCGCCGGCCTCCACGCCGGAGCGGCCGAGGCGAAGCACGAGGTCCTGCTTGCGGTCGGTTGCGACATGCCGTTCATCAACCCAATCGTCTTCACCGCACTCGTCCATGCGCTGGAATCGGGACCACAGGAGGCGGTCGTTCCCAAGGTCGAGGGTCGACCCCAGCCACTCCACGCCGTCTACCAACGCGGACCCGTTATTGAGCGCGCCGCGCGGCTCCTCGACGAGCCGGACGGTCGTCCGGGGATCCAGGACCTTATCCGGCTACTACGCGTCTGCTACCTCGGAGAGGAAGAACTCACGGTGTTCGACCCCAATTTCCGCTCCTTCAAGAGCGTCGATACTCAAGACGATCTCGACCGCATACGCGCCCTCACCGGCGAATCACCCGGATAATCCCACCTCTCATTCGGCTTGAAATGCCCCCCGTTCGGACCCGACCAGGGTGTGATTCGCAGTGGATCTCTGGATCGCGGTTGGTAGCTATGCGAGTACGGGCGGTAGTACGAATGCTCCTAGACCAACGTCGCCTACGAGTACGAAGGCACGTGGGCCACAGAGTTCTCCTCTTGATTTCCGATATCCAAAATGGACGTGATCACCCCTACAGTTGTTGATCGCACTACGCATAGGGGTAGTACCTCTGCTGTGTCTCAGCCCGCCGGACCGAGCCGGATGGCAATAGATCACCGGTGACCGTTTTCCGCCCGCTATTGGCCAACCCATGACACGCGACTCCCGCCGACCGTCCAAAAAAGGTCCATGACCAAAAGATTTGCCGCCGAAACACCCATTTCCATAAGCTGTTCCCCGCCGACCGGACCGGGCGTCGTGCCGTGGGGGTATCAGCACACCCGGACCGTGCGAACGGCCCTCATCACCTCGTCCCCAGCGAAAGGAAGCCTGGATGACAACGACGGATGCCGACGCCACCACCCTGCTCCCGACCTCGGTCCGACCGACCCACTATGACCTCGTTCTGACGCCGGACCTCAACGAAGCGACGTTCACCGGGGAGGTCGGGATCGAGGTCACGGTCGCCGCCGCGGTGAACGAGATCGTCCTGAACTCCACCCAGCTCGAGTACGAGTCGGCCCGTTACGTAGCCACCAGCTCCACCGCCGCCACTCGAGTCGCCTCCTCGATCAACCTGGATGAAGACGAGGAAACTGCAACCTTCAAGTTCAACGGTGCGCCGATCGAGCCCGGCAGCGGACGCCTGAACATCGTCTTCAAGGGCATCCTGAACGACCAGCTCCACGGCTTCTATCTCTCTTCATATCCCACAGACGACGGAACCACGAAGCTCATGGCCACGACCCAGTTCGAGGCCACGGACGCCCGGCGCTGCTTCCCCTGCTGGGACGAGCCCGCCGCCAAGGCAACGTTCCACGCCACGCTCATCGTCCCCTCAGACCTCGAAGCAGTCTCGAACACTCCCATCGAAAAACGAGCCGCCTCCCGCAACGCCCCCGGCCGCGACGTCGTCGAGTTCAAGCCGACGCCGAAGATGTCCACCTATCTGTTGATGTTCACGGTCGCCGACCTCGAGTCGATCGAGGCCACCGCCGACAACGGGACGCTGGTGAGGATCTGGACGACCGCCGGCCATGCCGAACAGGGAAGGTACGCACTGGAGGTATCCGTTCGGCTGCTGGAGTACTACAACGAGTACTTCGGCGTGCCGTACCCGTTGGAGAAGCTGGACCACCTCGCCATCCCGGACTTCGCGGCCGGGGCCATGGAGAACTGGGGCGCAGTCACCTACCGCGAGATCGCGCTCCTATTCGACCCGGCTAGTTCGTCACCCGGTACCCGACAGCGGATCGCCGAGATCATCGCACACGAGATGGCCCACATGTGGTTCGGCGACCTGGTGACGATGAGGTGGTGGAACGACCTCTGGCTCAACGAAAGCTTCGCGTCCTGGATGTCGACGAAGGCGGTCGACGTTCTCGAACCCGAGTGGGAGGAGTGGACGCAGTTCATCACGATGGACACCATCGCGGGGCTGAACCTCGACGGGCTGGAAAACTCGCACCCGATCGCCCAGGACGTGAACAACCCGGCTGAGGTAAGCCAACTCTTCGACGCGATCAGCTACAGCAAGGGCGCTTCGATCCTGCGGATGCTGGAAGAGCATCTGGGCCAAGAAGCGTTTCGCACGGGCCTGCGCCAGTACATGGCGCGGCACGCCTACGGAAACGCGACGGGCGCGGACCTGTGGCAAGCCATGGCGGATACCTCCGGGCAAGACGTGCCGGCGATGATGGACTCCTGGATCCAGCAGGTGGGCTTCCCGGTCGTCAACGTCGACATCTCGCGCTCAGACGGCAACGTGAGCGCGGCAATCACTCAGCAGCGGTTCCTGTACTCCGGGCCGAACGACGACTCGACGCTGTGGCATGTCCCGGTTCGGATCGGGCACGCGAATGACGCACGCGCGGCCTCGCTGATAATGACGAAACGCTCAGCCGATGCGACTGTATCCGGTGTCGCGTCCCCTGACGGCTGGGTGAAGGTCAATGCTGGGAGGACCGGGTTCTACCGGGTCCGGTACGCGGGAGACGAACTAGCGCGGCTCACCAGCGGCGTGCGCCGAGGTGAGGTTTCGGCTTCGGACCGCCTCGGACTTCTCGACGATACGTACGCGCTCGCACGTGCGCGTCTCATCGCCGTTACTGAATTCCTTGATGTGGCGGCGGCCCACGATTCGGAAGAGGATTTCAGCGTCTGGTCGGCGTTGGCTGGCCATCTGGGAGGCATCGAGTCTCTGCTGGCGGATGAGCCCTTTATCGACGAATATCGGGCGTGGGGGCGTTCGTTGACAGAAAAAGTGGTCCAGTCGGTCGGCTGGGACCCGGACGGCGACGAGCCTCATCTGCGCTCCCTGCTTCGATCGACGATTCTTGGCCAGGCTGGCGCCTTCGGTGACAAAGCGGTGTTGGGCGAAGCTGGACGAAGGTTCGGGCTGTATCTCCAGGACCAGTCTTCATTGCGACCGGATATTCGGGCAGTCGTGTACTCACTGGCGGCCGAGGACGGAGACACCGAGACGTTCGAGATCGTCCGCCGCCTTGCCAGGGACTCGACGTTCCAGGAGGAAATGGTCCGCTTCCAACTCGCGCTGGCACGATTCCAAGACCCGGTACTGATCGGTCGGGCACTCGATCTGGTGCTCTCGGACGAGGTGAGGGTGCAAGATTCGCCGCGGTTGCTGCTCGCGCTTGCCTCGAACCCAAGAGGGAGAGACGCGGCGTGGGAATACCTAAAGGCTAACTGGCCCGAGTTCGATCGACGGTATGGCGGCGGCGGGTTCGCGGTGATGCGCCTGGTGTCGATACCTGGTGGGTTCTCGACCGCGGAGGCGAAGGCAGACGTCGAACGCTTCTTCACCGACCATCCGATGCCGTCTGCGACCCGGACCGTCCAGCAGTCCCTGGAGCGGATCGAGTTGAACCGGCTGTGGCTGGAGGCGAACCGAGACGGGGTCAGGCAGTGGTTGGAGCGCCGTTCGTAAGGGAACGCGGCCGAAACCGCTGGTAGGCTGTGGCGCACGTGACGTTATGCAACCTCAGCCCACTGATCACGACTTCGTGACCGATCTGAACCATCCGGAGCGACCACGCCCCGGGCCCTCCTTTCCGAAGAACATTCAACGGTTCCGACGCGGGCACACGCTCGCGTCATTCGAAGACGTCGTGGCTACCGAGGAACCGATGGAGATCCGGATCATCCACCGTCGACCGGGTACCGGCACGATTGGGGAGGAGATCACGGACAAACTCTCGGTGACGATGCGGACTCCGGGTTTCGACTTCGAGTTGGTTGCGGGGTTCCTGTACACGGAAGGCGTCATGCCATCGGTGGACGCGATCGAGACGATTGCGTATTGCACCGATGACGACATCAAGCAGGAATACAACATCGTGAACGTGACGCTGCGCCCATTCGTGACATTCGACGTCGAGCGGTTGACGCGACATTTCTCTACGACCTCGTCATGCGGTGTGTGCGGGAAGGTAAGCCTGGACGCGATCCATGCGCGGGGTTGCCCAGTGCTACCACCCGGAGCGTCGGTTTCTTCCGAGTTGGTCGAGACGCTCCCTGACCGGTTACGCGAGTCCCAGGTGCTGTTCGGCCAGACCGGGGGT
The DNA here is from genome assembly GCA_030754805.1 of Dehalococcoidia bacterium. GTDB lineage: Bacteria > Chloroflexota > Dehalococcoidia > UBA6926 > UBA6926 > JASLZO01. Next base: position 10,590 of record JASLZO010000002.1, on the reverse strand, counting down.
CTACACGCGGCAGGAATATTCACCGTCGATGGAAACCCGATGGTGGTACGGGAGGACGTTGGCCGGCACAACGCGGTCGATAAGGTAATCGGCAATCAGCTCCTCCAAACCGAGCTGCCGGCAAGCGACAGGGTGTTGGTGTTGAGCGGAAGGACCAGTTTCGAGCTGATCCAGAAGGCCCTGGTCGCAGGTATCCCGATCGTCGTCGCGGTGGGGGCCCCTTCCAGCTTGGCCGTGGAGCTAGCCCAAGACTTCAATGTGACTCTAGTCGGGTTCACGCGGTCCGGTTCGTTCAATGTCTATTCGGGGGCCGAGCGGATCCTGCTTTAACAGCCGGAGTCCTCCTGGCCGTGATTCTCAGGATCCTCGGCTGCTACTTCCATCTTCCGACTTCTCACGCGAAGGGGCAGCGTCGTTTCGGGGAACCGAAGGCGGAGGTTTCGGAGTTCAGAACCTTCGTTGTCGGGCTGGACTTGACCCCGCCGTAGGCCACGGTCATCGACTCCGTTCATGGCAATTCGGTGGCGCTCACGGACGCTGGGTCGGGAATCAGTGAAATACCCGTTGCGCCAGTCAGTCGTGGCGAGCCTTGAGTACTACCTGGGCATCAAATCGGTTCCGGTTCGATTCAGGTGAGGACGTCGTTGCGGGCAAGTTCCTCAATCTCATCGACCGAATAACCGAGGAGTTCTTCGAGGATCGGCGCCGTGTATCGATGGAGCAGTGGCGCCGGCCCGGCCGGCGGGATCGGGGCGCCGTCGAAGCGCCATGGAAGGCTGGGATAGCGACGTGGTCCGACCGCAGGATGGTCGACAACGACGATCGATCCGCGCGAATCAAGGTGCGGGTCGATCGCAACTTCCGCCGGGCTGAGGCAGGGGGCGGCGGGCACGGCGGCGGCCAGCAGGAGGTCGGCCGCCTCTTCTTTGGATTGGGTTGCGGTCCATTGGCCGATGGCTTGGTCCAAGTCACTCTCACGCGCCTTGCGCCTTTCGGGCGTGCCGAAGGCGGAATCGGTTAGCCAGTCATCCCGGCCAATAACACGGCAAAGGCTTCTCCATTCCTCATCGGTACGAACCGCAATCGCGACCCACTGATCGTCTCCCGCGCTCGGGAATATGGAATGCGGAGCGAACCGAGGGTGGTGGCTTCCGTCACGCACTGGGGGTTCGTCGCCAATCGCCGCAGCCAGTTGAGGTTCCAGAGTCAGGGTGGCGAGAGCTTCCGTCATCGCGAAGTCAACGAAGACTCCCCTTCCGGTCCGTTCGCGTGTCCGCAGCGCCGCGAGTACTGCCCAGGTGGCGCAGGTACCGCTGAACGGGTCAGGGAAGAATGATCCGAGGAGCCTAGGGCCGCCATCGTGATAGCCGGTGACGTCCGCTAACCCACTGAACGCATTGATCACGCTGTGAAGCCCTGCGTAGTCCTTCAGCGGCCCGGTGCGGCCCCATGCGGCGACCGAAAGATATATGAGTCCCGGGTTCAGCTCGCTGAGATCCGGGTAGCCAAGGCCCCATCGGTCCATCGTTCCCGAGGAGAAGTTCTCGATGACTATGTCGCTTTGAGAGGCAAGGCGTCGGGCGATCGCGCGCGCTTCGGCCGTCCGCATGTTGAGGGAGAGGCCTTTCTTTCCCTGCGCGAGGACATTAAAGGCGGGGGAGCGGTTTGGCCCTGGGATTCCATCTGCGCCGACTGCCCCAGCCCGGAAGTCTGCCGGATTCAGGCGGCTCTCAACGAGGATGACCTCCGCGCCAAGGGCGGCAAGCCATCGCCCAACGAACGGCGCAGCTATGTACTGGCCAAAGTCCAGAACCCTCGTTCCTTCCAGCGGAAGCTTCCGGTCGGACCGGGTGCCGGCAGGGCTAGTTGAGAGATCCGTTATATCCCGAAGGTCGTCCGATTGGGAGAGCACAAACGGTATACCCGGGACCGAAATACGTTTCCCGTCTACCTCTTCCTCGTGGAAATATCCACGCGAGGAGGGCTGTTCGGATGCGGCGGCCTCGGCCAGCGTTGTCGCCCAGTGGGTACCGATCCCGCGTGCCTGCAACTGTTCCGTCAGGTCGCTCCCGGTTTGCGTAGTAGTCCAAGCGACGATCAAAGGCATGAGAGCGTCCCAGTTCGCCGACCGATCGTCTCGGGCATCGAACGCACCGGCCCAATCGGGCCCGCCCATCACGTCAACGAGCGCCTCCCAGTGAGCCTGGTTCGTCGCTCCGATAACGATCCAGCCATCAGCGCATGGGAGATAGCAGTTGGTGCCCGGGAATTCTCGACCTCGAGGTTCCACTTTTCGAGTGTGCTGCGAGCGGTTGATCGGGTCATAGTTCAACGAGATCAGCGCGTCGAGCTCGGAAACCGTGACTTCGCGACCGATCTCGTCTCCGAAGGCAAGCGCAGAAAGGCAAGCGGTCACCGCAGCCGTGCCACCCGCAATGCTGGCCGCAGACACACCTGTCGGGGAAAGCGGTGGCTCGTTCGGATGGTCCCGGACCTGGTCGGGCATCCCGGGAGAGGTCCACGCCATGCCGGATCGGGCCCAGAGGGTCAAGTCACTCGAAACGCTTCTGGAGTCGGGTCCTCCGGGGCCGAACGGGCTGATCGACACCACGGTCATGCCAGGGTTCGTCGCACGCATCCGGACCCACTCTTGGGGGAACGATTCCTGCAGACCCAAGTCTTCGATCAAGAGATCCACGCCCGTCTCGGCGATCCGATCGAGAGCCGTCATCCCATCGGCGAGGGATATGCCGGGCGAGCCGTCGGTCGGTTGGAGAACCTTCGCGAGCCCGCGCGGCCAATCAGTCCGCTCGTTAGTCAATGGGTGCGCTCGTGGGAAGGTTGAGGTTTCGATCTCGAGGATCGACGCGCCCATCTCGTGAAGCATCTTGACTGCGTAGGCACCGCTCAACGAGGCAACAGCAGCCACGATGGTGCTGCCCTCAAGGACCCGTAAGTCCGAGCGATTTGTGGCCTGTACGGCTCCCGAGGAGCTCATCGGTAGGGAAGGTCTCTCGATCGTGGTGAAGTTCGGACGATGCTTTGCCGCATTGCTGCCAATTGCCTTTCCCCATTCGAAGGTCTCGGCCGCAGGATTAGGATAGTAGGGACTCGGTGGGTGAACATGTCAAGAGGACGGCTGAATGGTCACCGCCGTCGGCCAACGAATGAAGACCGAGCGACGTTTTTCACCCCACGCACAGTCAGGGACCGCAGCCCATTTGGCCCCGTTGCCCCTTGCGATCCGCAAGATTACGCTTCGGCCAACCCAGTGTTCCAAAGTGGGGGATGCACGTGAGCGACGTTAATTCGGTTCTGGGTTCCGTGGATCCATCTGCGCTTGGATTCACACTTTGCCACGAGCACGTGGTGGTCGGGTCTGCCGGGATCCAGCAGACTTATCCAGAGCTGTTCGACCGCGCAGCGGTGATCGAGGAGGGTGTGCGACGACTGACGGAAGCGCGAGCAGAGGGCGTCCAGACGATCATCGACCTGACCCCAATGGAGCTGGGCCGAGATATCCGCCTTTTGGAAGAGGTCTCTCAGCGATCCGGGGTCCAGATCATCGCGGCGACCGGGACGTATGTCGACATCCCCCGCTTCATGTGGTTCGCGGAACCGGACCGGTGGGCGGACGTTTACGTCAGAGAGATCGAGGAGGGTATCGAAGGCACCGGAATCAAGGCGGGCGTCATCAAGACCGCGAACAACGAGGCCGCACCGGAGCCCAAGGAAGTCTCGGTCATCAGGGGTGTGGCCCGCGCCCACCTGCGGACCGGTATCCCAATCTCAACGCACACCCATCCCCAGGAACGTTCAGGCGCGTACCAAGTCCGCATACTCCAGGAGGAGGGGGTGGACATGAGTCGCGTTTGCATCGGGCATTCGAACGACACGACCGATCTTGACTACCTCCGAGGGCTTCTCCAGAGCGGAGTCTACCTGGGGATGGACACCTACCCGTGGCACGGGTCGCCACCGACATGGGAAGATCGGACGGCCACCGCAAAGGCCCTGATAGATGAGGGATACGCGGGCCAGTTGATGTTCTCCC
>JASLZO010000002.1:0-6526 GCA_030754805.1 Dehalococcoidia bacterium | reverse complement strand
CGCGGAGGCGCACCAGACGCGGAACCCAGACGGGTACCTTTTTGTTACGCGGCGCGTCCTGCCGCGGCTACGAGAGATGGGCGTTTCCGACGATACGATCAACCAGATGATGGTCGAGAACCCGCGCCGTTTCTTCGAACGATAGAGGTCCGGGTTCAGAGCGCTGCCTATACTGGCCGCGAGGGGGTTCCCTCGCTGGAAACGGCGCCTGAAATCGACGATGGAAGCAGGCTAAAACGAGAATGCGGACCTTCCGCGTCGCACTGGCGCAGGTGAACCCCACGGTGGGCGACCTGGATGGGAACGTGCATCTCATCATCGATCGTCTGGATGAGGCGCGCCGGGCAAAGACGGACCTGGTCGCGTTCCCTGAGTTATGCATCACCGGGTACCCACCCGAGGACCTGCTCTTGAAGCCCAGCTTCATCACCCGCTCAAGGGAAGCCCTCGACACCGTGATCAAGCGGTGCGACGGCATCACAGCCGTCGTCGGGTTTCCTGAAATGGACGACGGAACTATCTACAACGCGGCAGCCGTCATTCGTGATGGCGTGCTGATCGACGTGTACCGGAAGATATTCCTCCCGAACTACGCGGTGTTCGACGAGGACCGGTACTTCCAACCGGGCGACCGCTGCCCGGTGTACCTCCTTGGCGACGTTTCCGTCGCCGTCAATGTCTGCGAAGACATCTGGTACGATTTCGGCCCTACGAGCGTCCAGGCAAGGGCAGGCGCGGACGTCATCGTGAACATCAATGGGTCTCCTTACCATCGGCAAAAACGCGACGAGCGGCATGCCATGCTGTCGGCACGCGCGCGAAAGAACAGCGTCGGGATCTGCTACGTGAACATGGTCGGCGGCCAGGACGAGCTGGTCTTCGACGGCAGTAGCGTGGTCTTCGACCAAAGTGGGGCCGTGCTCGCCGAGAGTCCGGCGTTCGAAGAAGACCTGTTGCTCGTGGACATCGACCTCGCAGAGGCGCCAAGCGCGACCGACGCCACGGCTTCCAACACGAGCACATACCTTTGGGCGGTCCCCGACGTCATCGATCTCTCGGCATCCGTGACCGGCTCTTCCGGTGGCAGGGATCCGCTTTCCAAAATGGAGCCGGCCGCGCGGCTGGAGCCGGCTGAGGAGGTTTACCGCGCTCTCGTTCTGGGAACGCGGGACTACGTCCGCAAGAGCGGGTTCGAAAAGGTGGTGATCGGGCTCTCGGGCGGGATCGATTCGGCCCTGACCGCGGTGATCGCCGCAGATGCGCTGGGACCGGAGAACGTGCTCGGCGTGTCGATGCCCACCGCGTACTCATCTGAAGGCAGCGTCAGCGACTCCGCGATCTTGTCGCGGAACCTTGGATTGGCGTTCCGGACGATCCCGATCAGCACAGCGGTGGAGTCGCTGCGTGCGGCTCTGGCCGAGGTATTCGCGGGAACGAACGAGGGCGTGGCGGAGGAAAATCTTCAGGCACGGGTGCGTGGAAACATCCTGATGGCGATCGCGAACAAGTTCGGCTGGATGGTGCTATCGACCGGGAATAAGAGCGAATATGCGACGGGGTACGCGACGCTGTACGGCGACATGGCAGGCGGATTCGCCGTGATCAAGGACGTCCCAAAGATGCTGGTCTACGAAGTGTCCAAGTTCCGGAACCGGATTGCCGAACGGGACCTGATACCGGAAACAATCATCGTTAAGCCGCCATCGGCGGAGCTGCGGCCGGATCAGCTGGATACAGACTCGCTGCCACCCTACGACGTGCTGGACCCAGTACTGGAGGAATACGTCGAACGCGACCGCTCGCCAGCAGACCTGTTGGAGATGGGATTCGACAGGGCCGTCATCGAGCGGGTCGTCCAACTGGTCGACCGATCCGAATACAAACGCCGGCAAGCGCCCCCTGGGGTGCGGATCACGCCACGAGCCTTCGGGAAAGACCGGCGGTTGCCGATCGTGAACCGCTTTGATCCGAGCTAGACGGAGGCGGTTTAAGACCCCTTTGTTAGACTGAAAACCCCCTTCTGGGCGGGGTTACTGGTGCCGTAGGTGACGGCCGCTGGGGAATCGTCTAACGGTAGGACGACAGACTCTGAATCTGTTAGTCAAGGTTCGAATCCTTGTTCCCCAGCCAACCTGAAAGATAAGAAACCGCCCCTGATTCTCTGTCTCAGGGGCGGTTTGACAGCAACTGCGACCGCGATGAAGGAACCCATGAGCGGACCGAGACGCATGGCGATAGCCTCCCTGACAATCAGTCCCCCTCCGGAGCATATCGACGGTTGGGGCCCTGACCGAACCAGATTATCCCGCATTCGGGTTGGCTCTACCTACTCCACCGGATCAGCCGGGCTTCGATGTGGATGAAACTGAATCAGGAGCGCTGGGGCGCGCACGATTTGAGTTGCTGGTGCGCCCAAGCTAGGGATTGCCAGCAGGGGAGGGAGACATGACGACCGCCAGGAAATTCTGGCGGTCGTCGATCCGGCACCAACGACTCGAGGGCTAGTGGCCTCCCCACACGTTGAACCCCAGAAATTTGAGGTTCTGGGCCAATTCCGCTTCGGATTTCTCGGCTTCTTCCCGGGTCATTCCGCTGAGCCCGAGCTCAGGGCGGAGGCGAACTCCATGGTCACGGACGTGACGAGAAGCTCGGTGGCCCTGGAGATGGTTGGTTAAGCGTTGCTCCGGCTCCTCAGCCGTCTGACCTACGTACAGGTTGGGAAAGGTGGGCCTTTTGCGGGGCCCAATGGTATCAGCGAGCTCAACAACGTAAACGGAGCAATTTTGCCAAGGCATGGCCTTCTCCCTCTCAATGGTTACTCAAGCTATGTGCGCCCGGTGCTTGGTGTGCCGCAGGAGATCCCCGTCCGAGATCTCCGGCGGGCGCCGTTGCGTTGGGATCGACGCCTATCTTGGCGAGCCGGTTTTTCGCTCCTCGTCGGTGTAGAAACCCTCGGAAGCGATGGTCGTACCCCGGCGTACGCGTCGCTTCATCGCTCCGAGCTTCCGGTTCATTGCTTCACCAGGATCCCGTTGGGCGTACGAAGCCGTGTTCTCGCCCGGGATCCCGATTGCCCGCCCGACGGTCCACGCGTCTTGGTCTGCGCCCATGTAGGCGAACGTCCAACCTTCGGCCTGTTTCGACGTGATGAGGTCGAAAATCATCTCCCGTGTGTACTCCCTCGATGCATTCTCGAACCCATCGGTGAAAATGTCGCAGACCACTGCTGGTTTCGGGTCGAGTCCCTCAAGGTACCGTTCGGTGCTCCGAATGGATCCCGCAATCGCGTCGTAAAGGGGCGTGTTCGCTGCCGGGCGGTAGGTCTCACGCGTGAGAGGTGAGACGTCACTGATGCCGACCCCAGCGTCGACAATCTCCACCCGTTCGGAATTGAATTTGGTCAGGGTGAAGGTGACCGGATTACCGTCGCCCCGCAGCCCCTCGACGTACTCGTTAAAGGCGCTGATGGTTGCGTCCCAAACGCTCCCCATCGAACCCGTCTCGTCCAAAATGAAGTTGATGTGCGTCGGTGTTCCTATTGTCACGTAGTTCCTCTTCTGTACTTTTTTTCGAACCCTGGGTCATCGCAGCCTAGGCCGGCTGCAAGAATCCTCCTTTCCTCTAACGAACAGTGGGAACGTCGGCCCCTAAATGATGTGAGCCGAAAAGAGGGGTAGTCATACCCCTTTAGGGGTTGACGACCCCTGGGCACGCCTCGGTTTTGGGGCGAAGTCGCCCGCAATCAGGGCCGAATCTCGAGCAGCTGGCCGGTAGGGTTTGGTCCGCCGGTGAACGGGGACCCATGTTGGCTCAACCGTGCAGTTATTTTACTAAATCTTCCATGTAGTTGTCCATTTATGGACCGTTCTCATTTCTCACGCACCACGTGGACTCGTGCTCCGAGAGACCTCGATGAGTTGAAACAAAAAACATTATGGCCGCTATGTTTTGGGCCGTTGCAAACCCGGTGACCGGAACTCAGTTTCCGTCGCTCATTCCCCATTCGAACCCCATCGCGGCGATCCGATCGATCATGGGAGCGATGTCACCTCGTGGCCCATTCAGGTCCCCCGCGATAACCCGCTGAGCGGCTTGGAAAGCATTTGTACCTGACGCGTCGCCCGTGTGAAAGACAAGACGATCGATCCCTGCCATCTCCGCGGCCAGCGCTTGGAGCAACGTCATCAGTACGCGGTTACCTCCGAACGCGCCGCAACCCCAGAACCCGGTGTGAATCACGACTGGGCATGGAGCGTTCACCGGTATCCGGTGAACGCGGTCGTGAGGACCTGCTTGATCTCCCCTGTGCTGTAGCGCCCATAGCCACCAGTCGGGGCGGCTATAGCAATCAGGTTCGTTATGGTCGGAGGAATCACCGGGATTGTGGCGTGTCTCACGGCCCCAGCGTCTGCACGTCCGAATTGATTGCCGTAGAGACCGGACGGCCTCCCCGCAGTTGAGTTCGGTTCAGTCGCCACCATGCACCGACGCTCGACACCTTGGACGAGCACGGGCGTTGGGTCGCCGCTGTCCATCGTTACCCCGGCCGCCCCCCGAGCGATCAACGCTTCCTTAAGTGCTCCGAGGGCCGGGTGCTCGACGACCTGCATCTCATCCTGGGCGAAGAGCGAAGTCCCGTATGCGACGAAAAGATCCGGGTCCGCGAAATTGACATGCCATCCCATCGCATCTGGGGGGTCAAGAACGGGGGCGTAGTCGTAGAAGCCTGGGCGTTCCTCCAAGATGCTTGACGCGGCCGCCGGATCAGCCGTTTGAGGAAGAGCCATCGCCAACCAGCGTGTGTACTCGATTTCACCTCCGTGGGCGGAGCCGGGAGGGCACGCGATGTCGAACACGATCTGCTTGTTGGGGTGGTGCCAGTTGGGTGGGTGCTCGACCATGAGCCGCTGGGCCTCGAACTGGTACCGCTCGTTCGGTTGGAAATCGGTGCTCATTTTTTCGATCTTCTTCCACACTCCTATCGTGGACCCGAGAGACTACTCAGTAGACAATCGCGTTACCGGAACCACCGTCGACGGCGATGGACTGGCCGGTCATCGCCGCGGCGTGCGGGGATGCGAGGAACAAAGCGAGGCTCGCGATGTCTTCGGGATGGATCATCCGTCCGATCGGGACGCCGGCGGCCATCTTCGCCTCGGCTTCCTCGGGCGAGATCTCCTCCTCTCGCGCTAGGGAGTCCAGCCGCGACTGGTTCCGTTCGGTCAGGACGCCACCCGGGTGGATGACGTTCGCGGTGATGCCGTGTGGACCGACCTCTGAGGCGATGTTCTTGGTGATGGCCACGAGGCCGGAGTTTCGGACCCCCGCGCTGAGCGATCCGATCTGGCGGGCTGCCCCGCCACCGAGGCTGATGAGGCGTCCCCATCCCCGCTCTTTCATGGTCGGAAGCGCCGCCTGTATCACACGCAGAGCACCGAGCACCTTGACGTCGATCCCTTCGGCAAGCGCCTCCGCGGTGATCTCTGAAGGCGCGCCGGGCGCTCCTCCGACGACGTCCACCGCGCAGTTCACGACGATGTCGACACGCCCCAATGCACCGATCGCTTCCCCCACGCCCGCTCGGACGCTTTGGGCGTTGGTCACGTCCATCGTCACGGCGAAAACAGTGGCCTCGCGCGTTTTGCTCCGGATGCGCTCCGCGACGGCATGGAGGTCAGGCGGCGTCCGGGCCGCGATGGCGACGCTCGCGCCCTCCCCGGCGAATGCGGCGGCGATGATGGCGCCGATCCCACGACTTCCTCCCGTGACCAATGCGCCGCGCCCTGACAGTTCGAGGTCCATGATTTCGGCTCCTTCAAACGGATGTCCGGTTAGCGTAACCAGTCGGCTACCCACGGCGGGGAACCGGTGGATAAGCAGCACGACCCTGCTGACGGACGCGCTCGCCCGGCTCACCAAGATCAGGTCGAACGGACTCAGAGCGTGCGGACGGGCAAGGCGAGTGAGCGGGTTAGTGGCCCCGAGTTCCGCTCCTGAGTTTCTTTATCGTCGAGTTCATTGAGTCCTATCCTGTTACTACGACTTGATGAATCCGAGCCGAGGGATCCGAACTTTGGACGAATCACCGTAGTTCTTCGATACCGGGCCCGAAGGAGAGAGTGCCTGGCGCGGGGTGGTCCTGCTCGGGGTGACCGGTTCCGGACGCTGAGGTTAAATTCTTAACAAACTCTCGGGTGATGATTAGTGAAAAGACAAAAAAGGCGCTCTCAATGGCCGCCGTTTCAGATGTGAGGACGGGTGTTTCCTACGATGAGGAGTCACCCAGCAGAGGCGTAGGAGGCCAAGATGATCTGGCTTAGGAAGACACGCATAGCTCAAGTCGCTTTGATGATATCCGTGTCGACACTTCTTGTGACTGGAATTGCAGTGGCCGCATCAGGTCAGTTCAATCCCATAGCGGAAGAGATAGAAGCGGCCGTAGATAGTGGGGAACTCACGCGGGAAGAGGCGGATGCCAAACACCTGGAGGTGAGGAAACGTTTGGCTGAGGATATTAAGGAACGGA
>JASLZO010000029.1 GCA_030754805.1 Dehalococcoidia bacterium | reverse complement strand
AAAGGCCCCGGTCAGTCGTTTCCGCCCTGACTGCTCTCACCACCACCCAAGTATGCATCGGGGTTCCCGATGAATTTCTGGCGTTCTGAGATGCTCTTAAAATAGTACCACTTACCATCGTGGCGGAACTTGGTCCCGCTTCGAGGGTTACCCTCATCAATCTGCGTCACTTCGGAGTCAGTAAACTCGTAACCGGTTACAGGATCTTTTTCAGCCATCCCCCACTCCTTCGCATACGGTATCAGCCACTCACGTGACGGCACTTGCTAGGTGGGCCGACGATACGACCGCCCTCGGAGACATGTCAAGGACGCCCAACTCCGGCCACGCCTCTCCATGGGCGCTTAGGGTAAGTTTCGACCGGGTACCGCAATCGGCGAGTCAGTAAGGAATCGATGCAGATTCTGGTTCGATATCACGAGGTCGGGCTGAAGGGAAAGAATCGCCCTGCCTTCGTGAACCAACTCGTCGGCAACCTCAAACGAGCGCTGTCCGGCGTGCCGGGCTCTCGCGTTCGCGCGGATCAGGGTCAACTCGTTGTCACGGCTCCCGATGATTCGTCCCATGACCAGATCCGCATGGCCATTGCAACGACATACGGTATAGCGCGGTACGCGTTCGCCTACGAAGTTGATCGCGATGTCGAGGGTCTGAAGGTCGGGGTCAAGGACTTCATCGACCGTCAACAACGCTCGTTCTCGACCTTCCGGATCGCCTCGAATCGCGCCGACAAGGCATTCCGCCTCACATCTCCAGAATTGAACGCCGAACTCGGGAGCTTCGTCCAAAGTTTCAATGGCGCCCGGGTCGATATCAAGAACGCGGATTTCACGATCTATGTCGATGTCCGGCCGAGGGCTACATATGTGTACTCCGACCCTGAACCAGGCCCCGGCGGTCTTCCGGTCGGATCATCCGGCCGTGTTGCGGCGCTCCTTTCGGGCGGGATCGACTCTCCGGTTGCCGCCGCCCGGATGATGCGTCGTGGCTGCCCAGTGACGTTTATTCACTTTCACAGTTTTCCGCTCGTCGACGCTTCGTCACGCGAGAAGGCGATTCGGCTCGTCCAGCTGTTGGACCAGTATCAGTCCAAATCTCGCCTTTTTCTGGTTCCGTTCGCGGATGTCCAGCGGGAAATCATTGCGGCCGTCCCCACCGCCTACCGGGTCGTCACATATCGTCGTTTCATGGTCCGGATCGCTGGAGAGATTGCGAAGCGCGAGGGGGCCATTTCACTGGTGAGCGGAGAGAGCGTCGGCCAGGTGGCGAGTCAGACGATGGAGAACATCGCGACGATCGATGCGTCGTCGACCGTGCCCATCCTTCGGCCGTTGATCGGTATGGACAAGGTCGAAATCATCGACCAGGCCCGCACCATAGGCACATACGACGTCTCGATAGAACGCGACGAGGACTGCTGTTCACTCTTCGTCCCCGCACACCCGGTCTTGCGCTCCACTCCGGCTTTTGCAGAACGAGCCGAGGATTCTCTGGATATCGAAGCGCTGGTGCACAAAGCTTTGGACGACGTAGAGATCGTCGGCGCAACCAGGGAAGCTGTCGGGGTGTTTTAAATCGGCGTCTCAGATCTCTCCCGGGACACCGTTTTTCGGGTGTTACTCCGTATGAAGTAGGCGTTTCAAAAAACGTCGGAGCAATACCACGCACCGAGCTACACGATTACTGTCCGACTCGAATACACGAGCAACGTCGGCATGCTCGGGAAGGTCACGACTCACATCGGTGAGGTAGGTCGTGACATGACTGCCGTCTCCCAAGCGTCTTCAACGAACGGGTGGTGCCCTCGATCGCGCGCGCCGTCGCCACCACCACGATCAAGACCGGGGTTGCTCACCGCGCGCAAGATCATAAGGGCGGATATCCTCTGATGGAGTACGCCCACCAGGCCTGATTCCCTGCCCCGCCATCGGGTACGACAGCCCGGCTAGTGATCGTGATCGCTGCTGGCGCCCTCTTCCGGATGGTCGTACCCGGCGGCTCCAGGCGTCACCAGGAGATCGTCCCTATGGTGGTACTTCTCGAAGAATCGCGTCCAGTTCTTCTTGCTCTTCTTTTCACGCTCATCCGGTGCCAGTTCTTCCCATACACGGTGAACGTACCTGCTCACCGGCAACGCTGAAGAAGCGACCACCTTGAAGCCTTTTTCCCGGAACTGGAAGCTGAAATCAACGTCAAGATTCCGGTAGAACACGAACCGTTCATCCATCAACCCGACCTTCCGCAGGTCCTCGCGTCTGAACGCGCAGCAGTAGGCCTGCAACGCATCGACAACACCGTCTTCGACCTCTTCGAAGTCTTTAAAATTCTCAGTGATCAGGCCCCACGTCCCGATCATCCCAATTTCAGGGTCCTCCAGAGACCGAAGGACCGGGGTGAAGAGATCGCCGTCCAGGCCCACGCTCGTATCTAAGGCCACAATCACTCGGCCTCGGGCAAGCTTGAGTCCGATGTTGCGCGCGGGAGCCTCGCCGAGGAAATGGTCGGTATGCACGACCCTGAGCCGATCGTTGGCCATAGCCATTGCGTCCAGCATCTCCCACGTCCCGTCGAACGTTCCATTGTCGATCGCGATCACCTCGGCGCGCAACGAACCCAGGTGTTTGAGCGAATCGCCAACCACGCGCCAAACGTCATCCGGCCATCCGACAGCATTGACGATGACCGTCACGTCCAACTCACTCGGCTCGTCGAGGCGAGATGGAATCACCTTCGGCGAGGCAACTGCCTTGGCTAATCGAGTGACCGCTTCAGATTGCCCGTGGGGAATTGGCAATATGACGGGATCCGAATCCAGACCATCTTCGATAACGAATCCCTTTGCCCCGGCCTCTACACGAAGACCGTCTGCTCCGGAGTAATCGGAACCGGACCGCAATCCGACTCGCCTCTCGGCCAACTGATTCACCGGAGTCGGCACTTCAAGGTACTCGCTCACCCATTCGCTGATGTCCAACCCAAATACCTGGTCGAACTCCAGCAGCAGTCCAAGCCTCTGTTGGCCCGAGAGAGCAGAGTCGTCGGCCATTTGCCAGGCAGTCGCAAGCGCTTTCGGTGTGGCGAGATCATCATTGATCGCCTCCCAAAACGACGATCGCCAGTATTCGACTCGGGCCGCGTCACCCTCCACGCCGTTCGTGCTCCGGCCCCAGAGGATGCTTTTGCGCCGGAGCCTGTCGAGCGCCTTTTGGGCGGCGACCAGAGCCGTGAACGTGAAATTCATCCGGGACCGGTAGTGGCTGGTCAGGCAGAGATATCGGTACGACAGGGACTGGAATCCTCTCTCCTCGATCTCAGTCATCGTGTAGGCGTTACCGGCCGACTTTGCCATTTTTTGGCCGGCCGCCAGTACGTGTTGGCAATGGACCCAGTAGTTCACGACCTGCTGCCCGAGCGCACCCTCGCTCTGCGCGATCTCTCCCTCGTGGTGGGGGAAAATGTTGTCGACCCCGCCTGTGTGGAGATCGAATCGATCCCCGAAGTATTTGGTGGACATCGCCGAGCACTCGATGTGCCAACCCGGGAAACCCTCGCCCCATGGACTGGGCCATTTCATGTCCCGGCCCGGTTCCGCCGCCTTCCACAGCGTGAAGTCGGCAGGGCTTTGCTTCAACGGGTCCGTTTCGACGCGCCCACCGGCCAGGAGGGTCTCCTGCACGTTTCCAGAAAGCTTTCCGTAGCCGGGGAAGCTGCTGACGTCGAAGTAAATGTTGTCGCCCGCGCTATAGGCGTGACCACGGTCCAGCAGCTGCTGCACCATCGTGATCATCTCCGGTATGTGGTCCGTCGCCTTCGGGAATTCCTGAGCGCGCAGGATGTTCGATTTCGATTCGTCGGCGAGGAACGCCTCCGTGTAAAAGTCCGCGATCTCGTACGGAGTCTTGCCCTGCGCCAGTGCCTCCGCGATCACCTTATCTTCGCCCTGCTCCAGCATCTCCTGGCGCATATGGCCGACATCGGTGATGTTCTTGATGTGCTTGACCTCGTAACCCTGCGCGGTAAACGCGCGACGGATCAGGTCCGCGACGAGGAAGGCACGAATGTTGCCGATGTGGATATAGCGATACACCGTCGGCCCGCACGTGTACATGCGAAGTACGCCCGGCTCTATCGTATGAATCTCTTCTTTCGACCGCGTCAGCGTGTTGAATAGCCTCATACGCGGCCCCCTACCCCATCGTTTGTCGATCCACGAATCAGGTCGTGAGATCCAGCGCCCGAGCAAGTTCTCCATCGGAAGGCTCCGCAAGGACCTTCCCGTCAGGAAGGACAATCGTCGGAATAATCTGCATGCCATTGTTCAGATCACGCACGATTTTAACGGCCTCGGTGGCTTCTTCGATGTTGATCCACTCGAACGGGATCGACCGGCTATCGAGGAATCGCTTGGAGCGAGCACAGTCGCTGCACCACGTGGTGCCATACATCAGGATGGTGTCTCGCGTTTCGGCCGTAGTCATCGCAATGCCCCCCTTTCGAGCCGTCATTTTCTACGCCGCACACTGATTTGTAGTCATTCATTACCAAGCGACTCCGCAGCATACAATCAGGAGGTTCACAGAACCTGGCCATGGAAGTGGTCGAGATGGAGGGCGACAGTCGGTTGCGCTCCATCGTCTTGAGGAACGTGAAGACCGGCGCCACGCTCCAGACGAATATGCTCGGGAGTCTATAAGGCGAGTGATGTCCGGTCCGGCAGCGCCAAACAGGTGGTATCCGCGACACGCGAGGGCGTAGCGGCCACCTGGATGCTTGGGGGGGCCTGAACGAGGGTTCCACTTCCTGACCAACCTCGTAGTTCGTTGACCCCTTCCGAAGCCACCGAATAGCATGGCACCGCAATAACTCCAGCGGGGGTTCCCGCTGCTGGAACGAGGTTGGCGCTATGGACGAAAGAACCAACGGAAATCGATCGGATTGGGCCTGTATCGTCCTGGCCGCGGGAGCCGGGACGCGCATGAATTCTCGGGTCCCGAAGCCGCTCCACCCGCTTGGCGGGAAGAGTATCGTCTCCCACGTCCTGAACGCGGCGAAGGGCGCCGGAGTCGGTCCCATCACGCTGCTTCACGACGGGTCCAGAACCCTGCCGGAGGCAATCGGAGAAACGTATCAGTACGCGGTTCAACAGGAGCACGATGGAACGGGCGGCGCGGTCCGTTCCGCGCTTCGATCGTTCGGCAATTCGCCTCCCAGGATGCTCGTGGTGTTGAACGGAGATACTCCGTTTGTCTCATCGGAGAGCATCCGAGCCCTCGCCGAGATCGGTGATACAGAAGACGCTGTGATGGCGGTCCTGGGGAGCGAGGAGGCGCTCTCTTCAGGCCTCGGGAGACTGACGATTGCCAACGATGGTTCAGTCGAGGCCATCGTCGAAGCGAGGGACCAAATCGAAGCAACGCTGGACCCGGTGAACGTCGGTGCTTACTCCTTCGACGTCGAGTGGTTGACTGCGCATCTGCCGCGGCTCCCTCAGCGGGATTCGGGCGAGTACTTGATCACCGACCTCGTCGAGATGGCCTCCACCGCTGGCCAACGGGTCGCGGTCCACTTGGCGGAAGACCCTTGGGAAGGGCTCGGGATCAACACGCGGGTCGATCTGGCAGAAGCGGAGCGAGAACTTCGTCGACGGACGCTCGAAGCCCTGATGCTTTCGGGGGTGACGATCTCCGACCCCGATACAACGTATGTGGACCAGGGAATATCCATCGGGCGCGACACGTTGATCCTGCCCAATACCCACATCACCGGGACGACCACCATCGGCGAGGAGTGTGAGATCGGTCCCGGGGCGCAGATTGACGACACTACGATCGGGAACGAATGCCGTGTGCTGAGTTCAGTGCTCGAGGGAGCGACACTCGAAGACCACGTCGATGTCGGTCCGTTCAGTCACCTCAGAATGGGTGCATACCTGTCGGAAGGAGTCCATATCGGCAACTTCGGAGAGGTCAAGGCGAGCAGGTTGGGCCGCGACGTAGCCATGGGCCATTTCGGGTACGTCGGGGACGCGGAGATTGGAGATGCCGTCAACCTGGGAGCGGGCGTGGTCACGTGCAACTTCGATGGCGTGGACAAACACCGCACCGTGGTCGGTGACCACGCGTTCATCGGAAGCGACACGATGCTGGTTGCGCCTGTCAGCGTGGGAGCCGAGTCGTCGACCGGCGCGGGGTCCGTCGTAACGGAGGATGTGCCCCCGCAGACACTGGTTGCGGGAGTGCCGACACGAGTTCTGCGATCCGCCTCCAGGCAGGGAACGGACGACGATTAAAATCTGCTAATCGTCCTCTAGCTTCAACATCGCCAGGAAGGCTTCCTGGGGAACCTCAACGTTTCCGATGCGCCGCATACGCCGCTTCCCTTCGGCCTGTTTCTCCAGCAGTTTCCGTTTCCGCGTTATGTCGCCGCCGTAGCATTTGGCCAAGACATTCTTGCGCAGCGCTCGGACTGTCTCGCGCGAGATAATCCGTCCACCGACCGCCGCCTGGATCGGAACGTCGAAAAGCTGTCGCGGAATCGTCTGCCGGAGCTTGGAAACGAGTGCTTTGCCTCGCTTGTATCCCTCTGAACGGTGGCAAATCGTGCCCAACGCATCGACCGGCTGCTCGTTCACCAGGATGTCCAGTCGCACGAGGTCGGATTCCCGCGTGCCGATCAGCTCGTAATCGAGTGACGCGTAGCCCTGAGTGCGTGATTTCAGTTGGTCGAAAAAGTCGGCCAACATCTCGGCCAACGGCATCTCGTATTCGATGATCACCCTGGCGGTGCCCCCGACCGAGCCGGCGCCCGTCTGGATGTACTCCATCTTTTTGTACTCCCCCCGGCGTTCCGCCATCAACTCCATGATTGGCCCGACCACGTCGTTCGGGGCAAGGATCGCCGCGCGGATCCACGGCTCGCTGATCTTCTCGATGAGAGTGGGGTTCGGGAGATCCGCCGGGTTCTCAACCAACATAACCACCCCGTCGGTCCTCTGGACTTCGTACGCGACGCCGGGGGCGGTGATGAGCACGTCGATCGCGTACTCCCGTTCCAGGCGCTCGCGAACGATTTCCATATGCAGCAGGCCCAGGAATCCGCACCGGAAGCCGAATCCAAGGGCTAGCGAATTTTCCAGTTCAAAGGTCAAGGCAGCGTCGTTCAGCTGGAGCTTCTCCAGGGCATCTCTAAGTGCCGAATACTCGGTGCCGTCCGAAGGGTAGAACCCGGCAAATATGACCGGCTTCAACGGGCGGTACCCGGGGAGAGCATCCTCTGCGGGGTCCGAATTCAGCGTGATCGTGTCCCCTACTCGACATTCGCGCACGTCTTTCAGACCTGTGGCAATGTAACCGACCTCGCCACTCCCAAGGCCGCCCTCAAGTGGAGTAAGCCAGGGACTGAATGTTCCGAGTTCGAGCGGTTCGATCTCGCGATCGTTCGACATGAGTCGAAGCTTCGTGCGGGGCGGCACAGAACCGTCGAAGACCCGGACATAAGCGATGACCCCCTTGTACGTGTCGTACTTCGAGTCGAACACTAGAGCCCGCAAGGCCGCATTCGGATCTCCATTCGGCGGCGGAACCGTTTCGACGATTGCCTCCAGGGCTTCGGCGACCCCCCTGCCCTCCTTGGCAGACGCATAGATCACGTCCTCGGGGGGGATCGCGAGCACTTCCCCCAACTCCTCAGTTACTTGATCCACCCGAGCGGAAGGTAGGTCGATCTTGTTCACCACCGGAACGAAGTCGATCCCAAGACCCGCCGCGACCAGAGTGTGGGCGAGCGTCTGCGCCTGGATCCCCTGGGACGCATCGACGACGAGGACCGCCCCTTCGCACGCCGCCAGGCTGCGCGAAACCTCGTAGCTGAAGTCCACGTGACCCGGCGTATCAATCAAGTTGAGTTGATAGGTGCACCCGTCCGCCGCCTTGTAGAGCATGCGGACCGCCTGGGCCTTGATCGTGATGCCCCGTTCACGCTCGAGCTCCATCTGGTCAAGGAGCTGCTCCTGCATGTCGCGGCGGTCAACCGTTTCGGTTCTTTCGAGCAGCCTGTCCGCCAGTGTCGACTTTCCGTGATCAATGTGCGCGATGATCGAGAAGTTACGGATGAACTGCGGCTCCATGGCGCCGCCAGTATAAACGCGCCTACCTGAGCCCTATTGGAGAAGGGAAGCTCTGCTCCACGTCATGAAAGGAGTTTCCGGACACCCTTGCTGCCGACTTCGCGGGCCAGATCACGCATGTTCCTGTCGAGAACAGGGTGGGTCAGCAAAGGCTCGATCTCGGTGAGAGGAATTAGCACGAACGCGCGCTCATGCATCCGTGGATGCGGAATCGTCAGGTTCGGTGTTCGCATGATGACGGCACCGGACGGTGGCTTGCCCACGCCGAACAGAAGGATGTCGATGTCCAGGACTCGAGGGCCGTTGAGCACGGTCTCGACGCGCCCCGCGCTGAGTTCGACTCCTTTGATAAATTTCAGCAGCTCTTCCGGAGGCAGATCGGTGCCGCCCGATGCCGCAGCATTCACGAACGCAGGTTGATCCTCGAACCCAACCGGGTCGGTCTCGTACAAAGATGAAACCTGGTCAAAGGTGACATTCATCTTCAAACGTTCGACGGCCATCTCGAGATTCACCGGCCTGTCCCCAAGGTTCGATCCCAGTCCGAGGCAGACCCACGACCGGGGGTTCAGGGGCGAGTCCGTGTCGACTTCTTCGGGGCGTTCGAATCTAGTCAGAATCAGCCCTCACTGATCAAACCTCGCACGACCGCGTCGGCCATTCGGACGACTTTCGCCATCTGCGCGACGTCGTGGACGCGAACGATGTCTACCCCGTTCTGGATGCCGATCGCGACGGTCGCCGCGGTCCCTTCGACCCGGTGATCCGCCGGTTCGTCAAGGATGCGCCCGATCGTCGACTTGCGCGAGGAGCCCAGCAGGATGGGGCGGCCCAGCTCGCGCAGCTCGGGCAAACGCCTGATCACTTCGAGGTTGCCAGCGACGGTCTTGCCGAACCCGAAGCCCGGGTCAACGATGATCTTCTCCTCGCCCACGCCCCCACTCCGAGCTCTACCGATACTCGTGCGGAGGCTGGCCACGATATCCGGAATGAGATCAACGTACGACGTTCCTTCCTGATTGTGCATCAGAACCAGTGGTACCCCGGCCTTCGCCGCAACGCCGGCCAACGAAGGGTCATGTTTCAAACCCCAGATGTCATTGATCATCACCGCCCCGGCGTTCAGCGCTCCCTGGGCGACCGGTGGTTTGTACGTGTCGATGCTGATGGGAACGTCGGTCGCGGCAGTCAGGCCTCTGATCACTTCGATCACTCGCCTGAGTTCCTGTTCGGAATCCAGTTCTTCATACTGCGTCCCTGAGCCCCCACCACGCACGGAAGCTTCAACCGTCGCAGAGTAGATAGGACGGGTCGACTGCCCTCCCACGTCCAGGATGTCGGCGCCTTGTTCAACAAATGCCAGCCCCTGCCTAATCGCGGCGCTTGGCTCAGCGATCCCATCGCCCGAAAAGGATTCCGGCGACACGTTGATGATCCCCATGACGAACGTCCGCGTACCCCATTCGAACGTCCGGCCGCCGATCTCCATCGGCCTGAGCGTTGGCCCCGTCGTCAAGATCCGGCCTCCCTGCGACCGCCGGGAATCAAGGCCCGGCAATTCCACCGACCCGCAGCATCCCATTTTGGTTGTCAATCTGAATAGGGCTCTGCTACCATCCGTTCGTTCTGTCTCGCTACCTGATTTCCCATTTTCCGGGAGTTCCTGCCCTAGATGACCATGGAGGAAAAACTCGCCGAACTCGCGCGCATGCGCGAGGCGTCGCAAGCAGGCGGCGGAGAAGCGGCGATCGAGCGTCAGCACTCGCGCGGCAAGTTGACCGCCCGCGAGCGTATCAACCTCCTCCTGGATCCTGACTCATTCATGGAGTTGGGCGGGTTCGTTACCCACAACACGTCGGAGTTTGGCCTGGCCGACCGCCGGATCCTAGGAGACGCGGTCGTAACCGGGTATGGAAAGGTCGACGGCCGGACCGTCGCAGTGTACGCGTTCGACTTCACGGTCCTAGGTGGAACCCTCTCCATGGCCGCCGGCCAGAAGATCGCCAAG